>DASSBQ010000347.1:0-20742 GCA_035698625.1 Nitrospiraceae bacterium | reverse complement strand
TTCTGCCGGATCCGTCTTGCAGCAATCCAGGAACTGCCGGTATTCGTGCAAGAAATTCGAGACTTCACGTTGGAGGTTCTCGATCTTCAGTTCGCGTGGAGACCGGCTTGCCTTTCGTTCACCTGTGGCGTGCTGTTCATCGAGATCCTTGTCTTCAATCAGCGGTATGCAGCTAGCATGAGGCCGGCCGTCGTGGCCGCGTTCCGGATGCGATGCTGCTCCAAGTTGCTGATCGGCCGCTCGGTCACCACAGTATTCGAGGGGAGGGGCCGCAATTACGACCGCAGGCGGCATGTCTCCCCAGCATAAGACAATCGTGACAAGGATACCTTGGAAGCCGGTGACGAGACGAATGTGATGCGATGACATATCGACGATTGTTCCCTCGCGAGTCCAGATTGTCAAATGAAGTCGCGAAAGCCGCCTTGCAAGCCCATCGGTAACGCGGTAGGCTGCATTTCTCATCATGAAGGATCTCAGTGAGGTGAACGTGACGCCGCATATGTATATCGAGGATGCCGCTCGGCATGTTGACAAGGAGGTCATCGTCCGCGGGTGGCTGCGGAGCCGCCGGGATAAAGGGAAATTGCATTTTTTGATTTTACGTGACGGGACAGGGGATATACAGGCGGTGGTGAACAAGAGTGTGGTAGGGGACGAGCAATTCGCGTTGTCCGGGCAGTTGACCCAGGAATCATCCTGTAGTGTCACCGGCGTATTGAGGGCAGACGCGCGTGCGCCGGGCGGATGTGAATTGGACGTGAAATGCATTGCCATTGTGCAGCAAGCTGAACCGTTTCCGATCCAACCCAAAGAACACGGAACGGGATTTCTCATGGAACACCGGCACCTGTGGCTTCGGTCCAGTCGGCAACATGCGGTGCTCCGAATCCGGCACGAAATCGTTCGCGCGTGTCGGAACTTTTTCGACGATCGGGGATTCGTGCTGGTCGATGCGCCTATTTTCACGCCGAACGCGTGCGAAGGCACGACGACGTTGTTTCAAACGCAATATTTCGATGAGACTGCGTATTTAACCCAAAGCGGACAGCTTTACAGCGAGGCCACCGCCGCGGCATTCGGAAAAGTGTATTGTTTTGGTCCTACGTTCCGAGCCGAAAAATCAAAGACCCGCCGTCACCTGATGGAGTTTTGGATGGTGGAGCCGGAAGTCGCCTTTGCCGAGCTGTCGGATATGATGGTGTTGGCAGAGGAGTTTTTGATTTACGTCGTAGAGCGAGTGTTGGCATCCAGGCGGGCCGAATTGCAAGTGTTGGAACGGGATATTTCCAAACTGGAGTGTGTTCGCGCACCATTTCCCAGAATGACGTATGAGGAAGGCGTTGCGCTCCTTCAGCGGAGAGGGAATCCGACAAAGCTGGGCGATGATTTCGGCGGAGATGAAGAAACCATTCTCTCGAATGATTTTGATCGGCCTGTGATCGTACACCGGTATCCGGCGTCCATGAAGGCTTTCTACATGCAGGAGGATCCCGATCGCCCCGACTTGGCTTTGTGCATGGATGTCCTGGCGCCGGAAGGTTACGGAGAAATTATCGGCGGTGGGCAGCGCATTCACGAATACGACAAGTTACGCGCTCGGATTTTGGAGCACAACCTTCCGGAAGAGGCGTTTAAGTGGTATCTGGATTTGCGTCGCTATGGATCTGTGCCTCACGCGGGCTTTGGCATGGGAATTGAGCGTGCTGTCGCCTGGATATGCGGACTTGAGCACGTCCGGGAAACCATCCCGTTTCCTCGAATGCTGTACAGGCTCTATCCCTAGTCGGGCATTGCATGCATAATCTTGGCGCTCGGGTCGCCTAACCCGATCGTTCCAGCCGCTTCGCTCTAAGCCGTTGAACCATCCAATACCGACCGCTGGTCAATTCAGTCAGCAATTTTCACCGGTACGAAATACTAATAATAGCCGATGGGGCGATGTGGGCCTAAAGGATCCACGTAAGGGACAATATTCTGAAAATACGTCGAAAAACCTGTTGACTAGTTCTCGGTTGAGTGTATACTCCGCCTCTGAAGTGGGGAAAAGTGGGTGGAAATGGAAGTGGTGAGAAAAATTGTTGTTCCACCATGCATATCCCGGTTCTGCTTGAAGAAACGCTTCTCTGGCTCCGCTCCAGACCTGGAGGAGTCTACATGGATTGTACGGTGGGCTACGCCGGTCTAGCTTCGCGAATTCTCGAACAGTCGAGGCCGGACGGAATCTTGCTAGGGATCGACCGTGACCAGGAAGCCCTTGATGCGGCGTATATCAGTCTCCGTGAATTCGGACCGCGCGTATACCTCAGAAAAGGCAACTTCGCCGACCTCAGTTCGCACCTGAAATTCTTCGGATTTTCCAGTATCGACGGCGTCGTGTTTGATTTCGGGGTGTCTTCTCCACAGTTGGATAACGCCGGGCGGGGATTCAGCTTTCTTGCTGATGGTCCCCTAGATATGCGGATGGACCGAAGCACCGGGCGGACAGCGGCCGACCTGATCCGTGAACTATCCGAGGGCGAGATTGCCGACCTCATTTACGAATTCGGCGAGGAGCGCTATGCCAGGCGGATCGCGCGAATCATCACGAGGGAACGTCTGCGTCGGCCGATAGAGACGACCGGGCAGCTGGCAGCAATTGTCAAGCAGGCGGTTCCATCCTCCTACCGACATGGGCGCATTCATTGCGCGACGCGGACGTTTCAAGCGCTTCGAATCGCGGTGAATCAGGAATTGGATGCACTCGGGCCCGCTCTCGGTCAGGCGGCAAGAGCACTGGCGCCGGAAGGTCGGTTGTGCGCCATCTCTTTTCATTCTCTTGAGGATCGCATCGTAAAGAACACGTTACGCAGTCTTTCCAAAGATCCGTGCGCCGGGTTCAGGAGCCTCACAAAAAAGCCGATCACGGCTTCGGAAGACGAAAACCGCCGCAATCCACGATCGAGGAGCGCAAAATTGCGTGTCGGGGAGCGCATCCCCGGGGAGCCAATGCGATGAAGGGAATTGTTTTTACTGTTGTGATGTCGATGACTCTTCTCTTCGTATGGGAACGGGTGGACGTCGTTCGATTGGGATACCACATCGAACGATTGAAATCTCAAAAGGTCTTGCTGGAGCGGGAACGGGATGGGCTGCGTGTCAAGCTTTCCTCGTTGACCTCTCCCGAGCGGATCGCGAGAGCGGCGAGCGACAAGTTGAGTATGGGACGTCCGGAAAAAGGGCAGATCATCCTTGTGCATCTGGAACCGGAGCCTCCCCCGATTCTACAGCCGGATTCTCAACAGGGTGAAGTACGCGTGGCCAAGAACATGCCGGTCAGAAGGAGCAAGTAGTGGCGGGAGTGCCGTCGCGCGGGCGCTGGATGGTCGTGACGACCGGGATGATGTTCGCCTTTGTATTTGTGCTGATCAGGCTCGTCAATTTACAGGTGCTCCAAGCGGCTGAGTTAACTATTAAGGCCGATCGTCAACATCAGAAGAGCGTCGCGTTTGAAGGTGCCAGGGGGACAATATACGATCGCCATGGAAAAGTCTTGGCCATGAATATGGACGTCCCCTCGGTCTTTGGCGTGCCGAGCTCGCTTGCGAATCCCGGTCAAACGGCCAAACATCTTTCGCCAATTCTGCATATTCGAACCGGTGAATTGGAAAAGAAACTGAGACAGGAAAAACACTTTGTCTGGCTGGCTCGCAAACTAGAGCCCGAGCAAGGACGTCGGCTGGAACGTTTGGCGCTGGACGGGGTCGGCGTGGTCATGGAGGGAAGAAGGTTTTATCCCAAAGGTCCCCTGTTGTCCCATGTCCTCGGCTTTGCGGGAATGGATGATCGTGGCTTGGAGGGAATTGAGCTGAAGTATGAGACCTTCCTTCGAGGTGAAAAACGGGTGGTGATTCTGCAGCGGGATGCGCTCGGCAGGGCGGTGTTCCCGAAAGGGCTGAACGAAAAGGGTGTAGCTGCCGGCCATAGCCTGGTCCTCACGATTGATGAGGTTATCCAATACATCGCGGAAAAGGAGCTTGATGAGGCTGTAAATCGAACCGGCGCCAAATCCGGAACTATTATTGTAACCAACCCCAAAACCGGGGCTATTCTTGCCATGGCGGTCAGCCCGCGATTCGATCCAAACACCGTGGGGGCGTTGAGCCCGGATCGGTGGCGAAATCGAGCGCTTACCGATTCCTATGAGCCGGGTTCCACCATGAAGGTGGTGTTGGCTGCGGCGGCTCTTGAGGAAAAGGTGATGAGCCCTGGGTCGATGATTTTTGGCGAACATGGGCAAATGGCGGTGGCCAATACAATTATCCATGACCATGAAAAGTCAGGCTGGATGACGTTTGCCCAAATGATTCAGCGGTCCAGCAATATCGGAGCGGCTAAGGTCGGTATGACTTTGGGGGATTGGCGTTTCTATGACTACTTGAAAGAGTTCGGCTTTGGGGATAAGAGCGATATCGACTTGCCCGGTGAGGTCACGGGCCTACTGCGGAGTCCCCGCGAATGGGGGCGGCGATCCGTGGCATCCATTTCAATGGGCCAGGAAATCGGGGTGACCCCGGTGCAAATGATTGCGGCGATCGGGGCCATCGCCAATGGCGGCCTTCTCATGAAACCGCATGTGATGTCGGAAATTCGCAACACGAAGAACTTGCCGATCGCGCAAACCAAACCGCAAGTACGCCGCCGTGTCATCTCGACGGAAACGGCCCGGACACTGACCCACATCATGGAAGGCGTTGTGACGAATGGGACAGGGAGCAAAGCGGTGATCCCGGGATATCGAGTCGCAGGAAAGACGGGCACCGCACAGAAAATAGATCCCCGCACGGGAGCTTATTCGTCTGCATTGCTGGTAGGGTCTTTCGTAGGATTTGTTCCGGCCGAGGATCCTCAACTCGCCATGATTGTCGTGATCGATGAGCCGCGCGGGGAAAGCTGGGGAGGCGTGGTGGCGGCTCCGGTGTTTGGGAAAGTCGGCGAACAGGTGTTGAATTATCTCGGGATACCGGCGGAGGAGTCGGTCAAAATTGCTTTGGCGGATTCGACATTGTGATGCATGACGCTTGACGAATTGGTGCGGCCTCTTGAAAGCCGGCTGGAGGTGATGGAGCGAAGCGGCGACCAGCGAGTCGTCATTACAGGAGTGACCGATGACTCCCGCGACGTCAGCCCTGGTACGCTGTTTGTCGCGGTGAAGGGAGAGCGGGCAGACGGGCATAATTATCTCGACGCGGTTATCAGTCGGCAGGCAGGGGCGGTGGTGATTCAACACGGCGGGCCGCTGGCTGTGCCGACTGTACGGGTGAAGAATTCGCGCCGCGCGCTTGGCCTGTTGGGAAGTCATTTTGAGGGCTATCCATCCGCGCAACTTCGGGTCATTGGCATTACGGGGACCAATGGGAAGACGACGACGACCTATGTGTGCAAATCCCTGCTGGAATCCGGAGGGCGCCGCATCGGCTTGGTTGGGACGGTGGCGTATATCATCGGGAACGACATCCTTCCCGCTTCCCATACCACGCCGGACGCGATAGAACTTCACCGCTTATTCGGTCGAATGGTGAAGGCGGGATTGAATGGACTTGTCATGGAAGTCTCGTCGCACGCATT
Organism: Nitrospiraceae bacterium; assembly: GCA_035698625.1. Classification (GTDB taxonomy): domain Bacteria; phylum Nitrospirota; class Nitrospiria; order Nitrospirales; family Nitrospiraceae; genus DASSBQ01. The sequence goes on along the minus strand of DASSBQ010000347.1, from coordinate 15,135 downwards.
GGCTCTGGATCGTACGACCGGCGTGGAGTTCGACGTGGCCGTCTTTACAAATCTGACGCAGGACCATCTCGATTTCCACGGAACGATGGATGAATACTTTCGAGCCAAGCTGCGACTTTTCAGTGATTTAGGACTGGAGGGAAGAAAAGCCGGAAGAAAACGAGCGATCATCAATGTGGATGATCCGCGCGGCGGGGCCGTGCGGGCCGCTTGCTCCGTTCCGGTCTGGACGTATGGAATACGGAAAGATGCGGATCTGCGGGCACAAGATGTGCGGTTGACGCCACGCGGAACGATCTTTGACCTCGAGACTCCGCAGTGTTCTACGCGCATCGAAAGCAATCTGGTCGGCGAGCATAATGTCTACAATCTGCTTGCCGCCATCGGCGTCGCCTTGCATGAAGGCATGACACTCGATCAAATCAAGACGGGCATTGCCGGCGCGCCCCACGTGCCGGGGCGATTCGAGCGGGTCGAAGCCGGTCAGGATTTCACGGTCGTGGTGGACTATGCCCACACCGATGATGCCTTGACCCGCTTATTGACGGCGGCGCAAGCGCTTCGGACAGGTCGAATCATCACGGTGTTCGGATGTGGCGGGGACAGGGATCGCACGAAGCGTCCGAAGATGGGGCGGGTCGCAGTCCGTTTCAGCGATGTGGTAATCCTCACCTCGGATAATCCCCGGACCGAAGATCCGGCAGGCATTTTGGCGGACGTGGAGGTGGGGGTGAAGGACGCGTTGAAGGAACGATCCGAGGTCCAGTATGTGATGGAGGCCGATCGGCGCCTCGCGATCATGCGCGCGATTCAGGAGGCTCGAACCGGAGATATGGTTTTGATTGCCGGAAAAGGTCATGAGGATTATCAAATTATAGGGACCAAGAAGTTTCATTTCGATGATCGCGAAGTCGCCCGCGAGGCTCTTCGAAACTCGGGGTTCGGCGCGTGATCACTTCAGGAATCGCCTGATCAACCCATGTCGCTGTTCACGATCGAAGAAATACTCGAAGTCTTAAGCGGAAAATTGGTGTCGGGCCGACCGCCGCAGTGCCTGAAGCGGAGGGTCCGGCGCGTGGTATCCGATTCCCGAATCGCGCGGGCCGGCGACTTGTTTATCGCCTTCAACGGGGACCGTTTCGACGGCCACGCATTCGTGCCGAACGCCTTGGCCAAGGGAGTCACGGGGGTCGTCGTTAAGGAAGATTACCGGTTGCCGTCTCTCGCGAAACGGCAGGCCGAGCCGGTCGTGATCGGAGTGAAGGATACGCTCAACGCGTATCAGCAATTGGCCGCGCATCATCGATCGAGATTTGCCATACCGGTGGTGGCGATTACCGGTAGCAACGGCAAAACCACGACGAAGGAAATGGTGGCCGCGGTGTTGGCTCAGCGTTGGCGGACATTGAAGACGGAAGGCAATTTGAATAATCGTATCGGCGTGCCGCAAACTCTTTTTTCATTGGCGGCTCGGCACGAGGCGGCCGTCATCGAAATGGGGGTGGATCAGGAAGGACAGACGACGCGATTGTGCGAGATCGTCAGGCCGACGGTCGGCATCATCACGAATATCGGACCCGACCATCTGGAATTTTTCGGAAGTATGGAGGGATCCGCGCAGGCAAAGGCGGAACTGTTGGATATGCTTCCGGCGGATGGAGCCGCCGTATTGAATGCGGATGATCAGTACTTCGATTACCTGGCTGCCAGAGCACAATGCCGAGTTGTGTCGTTCGGTGTGTCGAAAGGCGATGTGCGGGCCGTGCACAGTCGAGAGGAGCGCAGAGGCGGCGCAATGTTCGGATTGACGCTTCCGGGGCGGGCCCGTCCGATCGCCGTCCGATTGAAAACCTATGGCCAGCATAATATACAGAATGCGCTGGGCGCCGCGGCGGTCGGATACGCACTTGGCCTGCCGGGGACGCTCATCGCCGAGGGGTTGGGACGGTTCCGGCCGGCGGCGATGCGCTCCCAAATCTTTCACTGCCATGGCGTGCGCGTGATCAACGATTGCTACAACGCCAATCCTGCTTCCATGGAGGCGGCCATTCAGCTTCTGGCCGACCTCGGTGCGGCGCAACGCACTATTGCCGTGCTGGGAGACATGCTCGAGCTGGGGCCCGATGCGAGGCAGATGCACCGTACAGTCGGGGCTTTTCTTGCCGGACGAAAGATCACCGAGCTCATCGCCTGCGGTGCACTGGGGGGTGAATTGGCGCAGGGCGCGCGCTCGGCCGGGATGGCTGCGGAGCGTATCATCGAAGTTCCGGACGCCCCTGCCGCCGGCTCCACACTAAAAGGCATGGTTCGGCAAGGAGATGTGATTTTGGTGAAAGCGTCGCGCGGCATGCGGATGGAACAGGTTGTCGAAACCCTCACCGGCCTTCGGCGAGTGGCGAAAGCCTCATAGCAAAGGACGCGAAACGATTCGATTCGTTCGTGAATCGAACCAAGCCTGAAGAATTCGGATGCTATACAACTGGCTCTATCCACTGCATACGCAGTTTTCGTTTCTGAACGTCTTCCGGTACCAAAGTTTTCGGATTATCTATGCGGCGGTCACCGCCTTTCTCATCGCGTTTGCATTGGCTCCATGGGTGATTCGGAAGCTGCAGGAGATCAAACTCGGTCAGCAAATCCGTGATGACGGCCCCAAGCGGCATTTGGCCAAGAGCGGGACCCCGACGATGGGAGGCATTCTGATCATCTTCGCCGTCGTGTTGTCCACTCTATTATGGGCCGATTTGACGAACCGTTACGTGTGGCTGGTCATGTTGGCGACAGTGGGCTTCGGCGCGGTGGGATTTGCCGACGACTACTTGAAATTCATCAAGGTCCGATCGAAAGGGTTGTCGGCGACCCAAAAGTTTCTGGGACAGATCTCCGTTGCGCTGGCAATCGGGCTTCTCTTGTACATGTTGCCGAGTTACACAACGAGACTGAGCGTGCCGTTTTTCAAGCATTTCACCCCGGATCTCGGGATATTTTACATCGTCTTTGCGATCTTGGTGATCGTCGGCAGCTCGAATGCGGTCAATCTCACCGATGGGCTGGACGGATTGGCGATCGGACCCGTCATGATTGCGTCGCTCGCGTATACGATCGTCGCATATGTCACGGGCAACAAGGTGATGGCCGAGTATCTGCTCATTCCGCATATCGACGGCGCCGGCGAAATCGCCATTTTTACCGGAGCGATCCTGGGTTCGAGTCTTGGTTTTCTCTGGTTCAATACCTATCCGGCGTCTGTGTTCATGGGAGATGTGGGCTCTCTTCCATTGGGTGCGGCGTTGGGAACCGTTGCCGTCATCAGTAAGCATGAGCTGTTGTTGCTGCTCGTCGGTGGCGTGTTCGTCATTGAAGCGGTGTCGGTAATTTTTCAAGTCATTTCTTACAAATCCCGCGGCAAGCGCATTTTTCTCATGGCGCCCATTCATCACCATTTCGAAATGAAGGGTTGGGAAGAGCCGAAAGTGGTGGTCCGTCTCTGGATCATCGCGATCCTGCTGGCCCTGTTAAGTTTGAGCACGTTGAAACTCCGGTAAGGTGACCCGGTGAACTACAAGGATGCCAATATCGTCATCATGGGGCTTGCCAGGAGCGGCGTCGCGGCGGCGCGGTTGCTCGATGCCGTCGGCGCCCGCGTCACCGTGGCAGACCGCAAAGAACCATCGGAGCTTGGTGATGTGCTGTCGCAATTGAATCAGGAGCGTATTCGGACAGCGTTGGGACCCGGCTATGACTCCGCGCTCGACGGGGCCGATGTGATCGTGGTCAGCCCCGGTATTCCCTCGGGACTGGAGGCGTTGGATCGGGCTCGGAGACGAGGGACCAAAGTGATCGGCGAATTGGAGCTGGCGTCCCGATTTCTCAACGCTCCAATATTGGCCGTCACGGGCACGAACGGCAAGAGCACCACGGTCACGCTGATCGGATTGTTCCTGAAGGAGGCGGGAAAGTCGGCCTTCGTGGGGGGCAATCTCGGGACGGCAATCAGCGAAGCGGCCTTTTCGGTCTATCGTTCGCAGCAAGCCGCTTCAGCGGGCCAGTCGGTGGTCAGGCCTTATGAATTTCTGGTTGTGGAAGTATCCAGTTTCCAGCTCGAGACGATTGAGACCTTTCATCCCTGGGTCGCCTCCGTTCTCAATGTGACCCTGGATCATATGGATCGTTACAGATCGGTCGGAGACTATGTAGCGGCGAAAGCCAGAATTTTCGAGAATCAAGGGCCCGAGGACTATGCGGTTTTAAACCTGGACGATGAGCGGGTCGCACCCTTGCGTGTCAATATCAAGGCCAAGGTACTAGGTTTTCGACGGTGCGCGAGCGCTGCCGGTATTGTGGAAGGCGAGACCTATCTAGTCGGCGATCGTATTGTTTCAACCGTCACGGGCAACCTCGAAGAGATTTGCTCACGAAGCGATCTGCGGCTCATCGGTCTGCATAACGTGGACAATGTCATGGCGGCTGTCACCTATGGGTTTCTATGCGGATGTCCCATTGAAACCATCCGGCGGGTCCTGCGCTCCTTTCCGGGCCTCGAACATGCGCTGGAAGTGGTCCGTGAACGCCGGGGTGTCCGGTACGTGAACGATTCCAAGGGGACGAATGTGGACGCGACCCTCAAGGCGTTGCAAGGCATCGAGCAGCCGGTCTGGCTGATTGCAGGCGGTCGGGATAAAGGCGGAGATTTTTCGCGATTGGAAGGAGCGATTCGCGAGCGGGTGAAGCGCCTCATTCTGATCGGCGAGGCGGCGCCGCGTATTAAAGCGGCCGTGAATCAATTTGACCGGTTCTGTCATGCCGCCACGCTTCGCGAAGCGGTGGAACTCGCCGCGGCGGAGGCGCAGCCGGGAGACGTGGTTTTGCTCTCGCCCGCCTGCGCCAGCTTCGACATGTTCGCGGACTATCAGGATCGCGGGCGGCAATTCAAGGCATTGGTGCATGGGCTGCCGGCCTAATCGCCGTATCGTCGTGGTACCGAAGGAGTGACACCTGAGACATGGCGCAAAAATCGGTCGGGACGCTGACATTACCCTGGTCCGGATCAGGGCAACGGTCGGTGAGGCGCGTGGCCATGGACCCGACGCTGCTGGCGGTGACTCTCACACTTTCCCTTGTGGGGCTCGTCATGGTGTTCAGCGCGAGTGCGGTCGTGGCGGGCAATCGCTTTCACGATCCGTGGTACTACCTCAAGCGCCAGATGGCGTGGATGGCGGTGGGGTTGGTGTTCATGCATATCGCGTCACGCCTGGATTATACGGTCTGGCGAAAATTGGCCATTCCCATTCTCGCCCTGAATGTTGTCCTTCTGGTCCTGGTTCTTGTTCCGTCTTTCGGAATTGTAGCCAAGGGCGCAAGACGATGGCTCCAGGTCGGCTCAATTCATGTGCAACCTGCCGAATTGGTCAAGCTGGTGTCGGTGATCTATCTGTCCGCCTACTTGACCAAGAAGAAGGAGCGGATTACGCAGTTTGCCAGCGGCCTATTGCCGCCCGTTATCGTGATCGGACTGTTGAGCGGGCTGGTGCTATTGGAGCCGGATCTAGGCACCGTCGTCGTCATGGGGTTGGTCATGTTGACCCTGTTATTCCTCGGCGGGGCGAAGATCCGTCATCTCACGACCCTGGGACTTTGCGCGTTACCGGTGGTGTTGATGTTGATCCTACGGTCCAGCTACCGGCGCCAGCGTTTGATGACGTTTCTCTCCCCCTGGAAAGATGCCACCGATGCAGGCTTTCAGATTACGCAATCCTTCCTTGCGTTCGGGAGCGGGGGATTGTTGGGGGTCGGGCTCGGAGAAGGAAAGCAGAAGCTGTTCTTCCTGCCGGAAGCGCACACGGATTTTGTGCTGGCGCTCATCGGCGAGGAATTGGGCTTGATCGGGACGGTCTTGATCATCCTCTTGTTTGCTCTGTTTGTCATCAAGGGATTTCAAGTGGCGAACCGGGCGCGAGTGCCGTTCGGCCGGTATCTCGGCATGGGCATTACGCTGCTTATCGGCGTGCAGGCGCTGGTCAATGCCGGCGTAGTCACCGGCCTGCTTCCAACGAAAGGATTGACCCTGCCGTTTGTCAGTTATGGAGGGTCGTCCCTTGTGGCCAGTCTCTTGGCGGTCGGCATCTTGCTGAGCATCTCCAGGGATCGCCATGGAGGCCGCGAAAGCGGCGGGGCGAAAAGCGGGCGCGCACCGGTAAAGGGAGGCGCATGAATGTGGTGATTGCGGCAGGGGGAACCGGGGGACATCTGTATCCGGCGATTGCCGTGGCGCGTGAATTCCTGCGTCAGGATGAGGAGACCCATATCGTATTCGTCGGTACGTCGCGCGGCATTGAATCGACCGTGTTGGCTCACGAGGGGTTTGAGCTGGATCTGATTTCGGCGAAACCGCTGATGGGCAAGCATGTCTTGGATAGAGCCCGCGCTTTGGCTGCTCTTCCTCTCAGCCTGTGGCAGTCACTGCAGCTGCTCAAACGTAGACAGGCGGATCTCGTTATCGGAGTCGGCGGCTACACGAGTCCGACCGTCTTGCTGGCCGCCTTTCTCCGGCGGATTCCGAGCGTCATTCTGGAGCCAAATGCCTATCCTGGCCTTGCCAATACAGTGGTGGCGCCGCTCACACATCGAATTTTCTTGGCCTTTGAATCGGCGAAACAGTGTTTCAAACAGGCGACGGTTCGGGTGGTGGGTATGCCCGTGAGGCGGGCCTTTCTGGAACAAGTGCCTGCCGGTCGGCAGCCATCCATGCCGGGTGGCCGGCACTTGTTGATTTTCGGAGGCAGTCAGGGAGCGAAGGCGATCAATTCGGCGGTCATTCAGGCATTGCCGGCCTTGCGCGGGCTCCGCGACTTACGGGTGACGCACCAAACGGGCTCGCAGGATCATGAGCGAGTGCAGGCGGCGTATCAACAGGCCGGCCTGCCGGCTGAGGTCGTACCGTTTCTGTACGACATGCCGGCGGTGCTGCGATCGGCCGACTTGATCGTCGCACGGGCCGGCGGCATGACGGTCGCCGAACTTACGGTGTGCGGCAAGCCCGCTATTCTGATTCCGTTGCCGACCGCGATTTACAACCATCAGGCGCTCAATGCCGCCGTGATGGCATCGGCCGGCGCTGCCATAGTGCTGCCTCAGTCGGAACTGACCGGGTCGCGTCTGGGCGACACGATCGTGGCAGTTCTCAACGATCCGGACCGGCTTCGGTCCATGAGCGGACAGAGCGCCGGGATCGGACGGAGCGATGCTGCGGAGGTCATTGTCCGCGAATGTTATGACGTAATAGGGAGGCGTCATGAAAGCAACAGGAGTGTTGGAACAGTATGAACGCAAAGAAGTTCGGCATCGCGAGAGTGAGAGTAACGGACAGAGTCCGCAAAACTTTCCCAGAGCCCACGATCTAAGGCGGACTGCCATGTTCAGAAAGACGCAACATATTCATTTGGTTGGAATCGGCGGGTCCGGCATGAGCGGCATTGCCGAAGTATTGCTGACCTTGGGATACAAGGTGAGCGGCTCCGATCTGTCCGCTTCGGAGACGACCCGGCGTCTCGAGGAGCTCGGCGGCCGCATCGCCATCGGTCACCAAGAATCGAACATCGGCGAGGCGCAGGTGGTGGTGATTTCGTCCGCCGTGTCGGCCGCCAATCCGGAGGTGGTCGCTGCCAAGGCCAAACAGGTTCCCGTGATTCCTCGGGCCGAAATGCTGGCCGAGCTTATGCGACTCAAGTACGGGGTGGCCATTGCGGGAGCCCACGGAAAAACGACCACGACGTCGATGGTGGCGAACGTGCTGGCTCAGGGAGGACTGGATCCGACCATGGTCATCGGCGGCAAGGTCAATGCTCTTGGGAGCCATGCGCGCCTGGGGCGTGGCGATCTCCTAGTTGCCGAGGCGGACGAAAGCGACGGGTCCTTTCTGCGATTGTCCCCAACGATTGTGGCCGTGACCAACATCGACCGCGAGCATCTCGAACACTACGGGACGATGGATCGGTTGAACGAAAGCTTTCTCGAATTCATCAACAAGGTGCCGTTCTACGGGCTGGCGGTGCTCTGCGCGGACGACGAGCGGCTGCGGGCGCTCCTGCCGCGCGTGGTCAAGCGGTATCACACGTATGGGTTGCACGAACAAGCGGGAAGCTCCGTCGATTTTCGGGCGACGGACGTCAACCTGCGGCAGTGGGGGTCAGAATTCCGCGCTCACTTCCGCGGAAGAAACCTTGGTCCGTTCCGGCTGGCCATCCCGGGTGTGCACAACGTATCCAATGCGTTGATTGCCATTGCGATCGGTTTGGAACTCGACGTGCCCGTCGATCTGATTCGGAAGGGATTGGCCGCGTTCAGCGGCGTCGAGCGCCGATTCCATCTGCGCGGCGAAAAGGCCGGCATCATGATCGTCGATGATTACGGCCATCATCCGACGGAAATCCGGGCAACGTTGGCGGCAGCCAAACAAGGCTGGGACCGGCGGCTGGTGGTGCTGTTTCAGCCGCACCGGTACAGCCGCACCAGGGATTTGGCGGATGAATTCGCGCATGCGTTTGACCAAGCCGATTTGTTGTACGTGACGGACATCTATGCCGCAGGGGAGCAGCCTCTTCCTGGCGTATCCGGCCAAGCCCTGGCGGATGCCGTGCGTGGCGCCGGACAGGCGGTTGTGACGTACGTTCCGCGGAAAGAAAGCTTGCCGGATCAGGTTCTGCCCGCGCTGAAATCCGGTGATTTGGTGCTGACGTTGGGGGCGGGCGACATATGGAAGGCGGGCATCGGGATCCTGGATCGACTACCGGCTCAGGCGTAATGAGCGATGATGAGCAAACCGGATCTAAAGCCGGGACGAAAGGCAGGCGATCGATATCGGAAGCAACGCTGCGACGAGTCGTGGCCGGTCTCCGGGGACGAAGTGCGTTTCATGAACCGCTTCACGAATACACCTCGTTTGGAATCGGCGGACCGGCAGATGTGCTGGTCGAACCGCTTGATATCGAAGACGTGTCTCGGCTGGTCAAGCAGGCGGCCGCCAATAAGGCACGCGTGTTCGTGCTCGGCGGCACGAATCTGCTCATCCGCGATGGAGGCATTCGCGGCGTGGTCATGAGCCTCTCGAAGCTGCGCGCGATTCGGGAAGAACCGGGGCATGTCCTCTACGCGGAAGGCGGCGTCGGGATGCCCACGTTGATCGGATATGCCGTGCGGCGCGGCCTGAGCGGAGTGGAATGGGGGGCCGGCATCCCGGGAACAGTCGCCGGCTGCGTCGTCATGAATGCGGGCACCAAATTGGGAGAGATGAAGGATTCGGTCAAGGCTGTTCGCCTCGTCACACCGAAGGGACAAGTAGTGGACCTCGACGCCTCGGAGATCGAATTTGAGTATCGTCATGCCCGGTTGCCTCGGGGTGTGGTCGTCGGCGTTTGGCTCCAGTTGCGCGCGGGTGTGCGGGCCACGATCGAGAACACCGTGAAGGAGTATTTGCAATATCGCAAAGACACCCAGCCGTTGGCGTTGCCCAGCGCCGGCTGCGTGTTTAGAAATCCTCCACGGGACTCCGCCGGCCGGTTGGTCGAAGCAGCCGGACTGAAAGGGGTGCGCATCGGGGACGCCCAAGTTTCGGATAAGCATGCCAACTTCGTGGTGAATGTGGGCGCCGCGCGAGCGAAAGATGTGCTGGACTTAATCAGGAAGGTTCGTCGCGAAGTCCGGAGAAAAACCGGTGTTTCGTTGAATCTCGAATTGAAAGTCATTGGAGACGCGTGAGGCGGATGTGAACGATAACGGGTCGGCTGAGGCTGCTCTCTTGACTCGTGCCAGGGTCGGCATCCTGATGGGCGGGCAGTCGGCTGAGCGAGACGTCTCGCTCAGAACGGGCGACGCGGTGTACCGCGCCCTCCTGCGGCGAGGTTATGACGCGATTACGATCGATGTCGGACCGTCGCTCTACAAAGACTTGATCGATGGCGAGGTCAAGATCGCATTTCTTGCATTGCACGGGCCGGGTGGCGAGGACGGTTCCATTCAAGGCTTTCTCGAATCCCTCCGCATCCCGTACACGGGGTCCGGTGTGCGCGCCAGCGCGATCGGGATGCATAAAGTTGTTACCAAAACCGTGCTGGCCGCGCATGACATTCCGGTGCCGGCCGGCAGCATCGTCGCGCGGGGCACACGGCCTTCCGGGGCTCGCGTCTTGCGCGCCGCCAACCTGAAATGGCCCGTGGTCGTCAAGCCTCCGTCCCAAGGATCTACCATCGGAGTGACCATCGTCAGAAAACCATCGCAATGGAATGAAGCATTGGCGCTCGCGCATCGGTATGAGCATGAGGCGATGATCGAGGCCTACATTCCGGGCCATGAAGTGACGGTCGGGGTCGTGGCGGCAGAAGTCGGGCGGGCGGAGGCATTCCCGGCCGTCGAGATCGTGGCGCCGGAGGGGTTTTATGATTTCTCCGCCAAATACCAAAAGGGCCGGACACAATATCTCTGTCCGGCCCCGCTTTCCGCCAAGGTGGCCCGTCAGATTCGCGACTTGGCGATCAAGACCTATGGCGTATTGGGGTGCGAAGGGGCCGCAAGGGTTGATTTTCGGATCACACCCAAAGGAAAGCCCTATGTCCTTGAGATTAACACGGTGCCGGGTATGACCGAGACCAGTCTCTTGCCGATGGCGGCAGCCCGTGCCGGCCTAAGCTACGATGTGTTGACCGAACGGATTCTACAATCCGCTCTCACGCGAGCCGGACGAGAGCCGTTTGACATGAAGACATGATCGCCGCGATGGCAGGCTTACTCGCAAAGAAACAGAAGAAGCGGTCCGAACCCCGGGTCAATGCGCGTCGTGACGGCGAAGACGCCGGACACGAACGGGGGAATGCCAAACACCGCTTGGTGCGATTCGGCAGGCGGCTCATGAAGACTCTCTATGCCGTCGTATTGCTCGGCCTGTTTGCCGCAGGATGTGCCGGACTGTTTATGCTGGTGCGTGAACTCGGTCCATTGACTAAGGAATGGTTCGCTGTCCGGCAAGTCACGGTCGATGGCTTGGATCATGTGGCTCGCCGAGAAGTCATGGCCCGGCTGGCGCTGAAGCCCGATACGACGCTCTATTCATTGAATCCGACATGGCTGGCCGAACGGCTGAGACAGCATCCTTGGATCAAGGATGCATCCGTCAGGCTCGTGCCGTTCCACGAGATTCGGGTGTCGATCACGGAACGATCGCCGTCCGCTGTTGTGCGGACCATGGCGGAAAATCTGTTGACCGATGAGGAAGGGGTCATTCTGGCGCGACTGGGAACAAAGGACGACCCGTCGTTGCCGATGCTGTCCGGCGTCGATGCACGAAGCTTGTTGCAAGGGACGCGGGATGCGAAACACGCGGTGAAGACCGGGACCGACTTGGCCCGAATGATGGCTGGAACCATGGGCGGACGGCCCAATATCAATGTTTCCCATTTGTCCAACCTGGTTGCCTCGGTGCAAGGCATGACCTTTCAGTTCAGCGCGTTGTCCATGGATCAGCAGTGGCACCGGTTCCTGCAAATGAGACCCGCGCTTCGGGATGTCGATTTCGATAGCGAAGGAGAACGAGGTCAGGAAATCGACCTCCGGTACATGGACCGTGTCATTATTCGGGGAAGGGGGTGAGCTGATTGTCTAAGCGGGACCATATTCTTGTCGGCTTGGACATCGGGACGACCAAGATTTGCGCCATCGTCGCTGAGGTCCTCGAAGAGGGGCCGCTCAATATCATCGGCGTCGGCTCATCTCCCTCTCGCGGCCTGCGCAAGGGTGTGGTGGTCAACATCGAAAGCACGGTTGAATCCATCAAGAAAGCGGTGGAAGAGGCGGAGCTGATGGCCGCCGTCCAGATCAATTCCGTGTACACGGGGATCGCCGGGAGCCATATTTCCGGGGAGAATCTGAAAGGCGTCATCGCCCTGAAAAAGCAGGAGGTGACGAGGGATGACATCAACCGAGCGATTGAAAGCGCCAGAACCTTGGCGGTGATCCCGCACGAACGGCGCATTCTCCATGTGCTGCCCCGGGAGTTCATGGTTGATGATCAAGAGGGAGTACGGGAGCCGTTGGGGATGTCGGGCAACCGCCTGGAAGTCAACGTTCACGTCATTACCGGAGCCGTCACGTCCGCTCAGAATATCATCAAGAGCGTCAATCGAGCCGGTTTAGACGTGGTCGATATTATTCTCCAGCCGCTTGCTTCGAGCGAGGCAGTCCTCAGCGCGGAAGAACGGGAGCTGGGCGTAGCCATGGTGGACCTGGGGGGCGGCACGACCGACTTGGCTATTTTCCTGGACGGCAGCATCCGCCACACGGCGGTCCTGCCGATCGGCGGGCAGAATCTCACCAAGGATCTTGCCATTGGACTGTTGACTTCGCAGACGGATGCGGAGCGCATCAAGGTACAGCACGGTATCGCGCGAACGGAATTGGTCTCAGGGCATCAAACCGTCGAGGTGCCTTCTGTGGGTGATCGGCCGCCCCGCACGTTTTCCCGACGGGATATCGCGGAGATCCTTGAGCCGCGGGTGGAGGAAATGTTCGATCTGGTGAAGCGGGAAATCGTGCGGGCGGGGTACGAAGGGATGTTAGGCGCCGGCGTGGTCATTACCGGCGGGACGTCCTTGCTGGAGGGGATGCCGGATGCAGCGGAAAAGGGGTTGAATCTTCCGGCACGGCGTGGTGTGCCGACCGGGATCGGCGGGTTGCGGGATATCGTCAGTAATCCCATGCATGCCACCGGCGTCGGTCTGTTGCTTCACGCCCGACAGCATGCCCAAGAGTTGGAGACGGCGGGCATGCGGCATGGGCGTGGCTTGGGGAAAGTATTGGATCGCATGCGGTCGTGGATGTTCGAGTTTTTTTAACCTTCGCGTGCGGCAGGAAGCCGGCAACGCGACATCGCCAAGGGAGGTGCCCCGATGTTTTCATTTCAAGAAGATCAGCTGTCACCCGTCCGCATCAAAGTGATCGGAGTGGGTGGGGCCGGATGCAATGCGATCAATACGATGATCACCGGGGGACTCTGCCGGGTGGACTTCATCGCGGCCAACACCGACGTGCAGGCGCTGGAACGGTCCCAAGCGTCCTATAAGATTCAGATTGGTCCAGACAGGACGCGGGGTCTCGGCGCGGGAGCCAAACCTGAAGTCGGACGGGATGCGGCGTTGGAGAGCAAAGACGAAATCCGGGAAAGCCTCGAAGGGGCCGACATGGTGTTCGTGACGGCGGGCATGGGGGGAGGAACCGGCACCGGCGCCGCGCCGATTGTCGCCAGCATTGCCCGTGAACTCGGGATCCTCACGGTCGCCGTCGTCACCAAGCCGTTTCAATATGAAGGGCATCGGCGAATGAGCCACGCCGAAGAAGGCATTCGTGATCTGAAGCGGCATGTGGACACGGTGCTGATCATTCCCAACCAGCGGCTGCTCGGCATCGTGGATAAGGCGACGCCGCTGCTCGATGCGTTCAAGGTCGCGGATGACGTACTCCGCCAAGCCATCCAAGGCATCGCGGATGTCATCACCACCACCGGTCTCGTGAACGTTGACTTCGCCGATGTCCGCACGATCATGTCTCATACCGGCCGGGCGGTGATGGGAATGGGAATCGCCCGCGGGGCAACCAGAGCCGCCGAAGCGGCGCAGAAGGCGATTTGCAGCCCATTGCTCGAGGAAGGCAGCGTCGAAGGGGCACGCGGCGTCTTGCTGAACATCACGGGCGGACCCAACATGTCGTTGCACGAGGTGGAGGAAGCGGCTTCTATTGTCCAACATGCGGCGGATCCCGAGGCCAACATCATCGTCGGCCAGGTGATCAACTCTGAAATGGGAGATGATTTAGTAGTGACCGTCATAGCCACGGGATTCGAGCGGGACGATCAACTGTCTTCCAAGCCCGCGGCGCCTGAGCGGTTAGTTGCGAAGAACGGCAATGGCCGGACCGGGCAGCAAATCTTGACCGGCATGCAGGCGGGCGGAGATCGGCCTCACAAGGATTTGGATCGGCCCACCTTCCTCCGTCGCTTGGGCGAAGCGCGTGAGCCGGTGGAGCGAGTCGCTGTCGCCGCGGATGATGAATGGGATGTGCCGACTTTTCTGAGAAGGCAGGCGGACTAGCGCCGAAAAATAACCAGCAGTACGGTTGGGGAGATGCAGCCGGTTATTACCATTCCTTCGTTTACGGCGAAGGATGAGAGGATCGCCCATTTCTTTGGGACGAGGCATTCACAGTTTGAGGTCACGCAGGGGGTCAGCAGGGTTCCGGCCTTAGAACAATCTCATTTCCGGGTGCCTGCCGCCTTCATCTCGGTGAAGCAAGTGCATGGGACCGACGTGCTCGTCGTGGACCGGCCCCTTTTGGAGGGGCAGACGTTCGATGGGGAATGGGATGCGTTGATCACTGACCAGCCTGGGGTGGCGGTCACCGTGCGCACTGCCGACTGTGTCCCTGTGCTGCTTCACGATCCGGTCCGTCGAGTCGTGGCGGCTGTCCATGCCGGGTGGCGAGGCGCCGTCGGCGGGATCGTTCCCAAAACCATTGCCGCGTTGAACAGGCGGTTCGGCAGCGAGGCGGTTTCGCTTCGAATGGCCGTCGGGCCTTCGGCCGGATCCTGTTGTTACGAGGTGGATGAGCCGGTCCTATCCAAGCTGCGAGAGGCCTTCCCGGATTGGCGGCTGGTCATACACGGGCGGAACGGCGCGCAGAAGGCACTGCTTGATTTGCGGGAACTGATCCGTCGACAAGGGCTCGGCAGCGGCCTGCTTGAAGAGGCGATTGGTGTGGTCAACGCCTGCACGATTTGTCATCCCAATCTGTTCTTTTCCTACCGACGGGAAGGAATGGTGAAACGCACCATGGTGAGTGGTATTGCCTTGGTTCCTTCAAGATGATACTCCTGCCCTGACAGCTCCCTCGCCATGTGCCGATGGGGCTCGGTCTCATGAACGCATGCTCGGTTCCGGAGCAGCACCGATCGGTGAAGATGCATGGGGCACGAATGGATGGGTGTTCCGGAACCGTGGCCGACAATGTCTCCCTCATCTTGGAAGATATCCGATCGGCGGCATTACGATCGGGCCGCCGGGCTGAACTCATTCGACTGGTTGCCGTCACAAAGGGAGT
>DASSBQ010000346.1:0-27515 GCA_035698625.1 Nitrospiraceae bacterium | reverse complement strand
TGCTGGTCCCCGCAGCCCTCTCCGAGCAGATTACCGAGAAGAATGCCGCGCACCTCCGATGCCGGATTCTCGCGGAAGGAGCCAACGGTCCCACCACTCTTGAAGCGGACCGAATTCTGGCCGACAAGGGGATTTTTATTATCCCGGATATTCTGGCCAACTCCGGCGGAGTGATCGTATCTTACTTTGAATGGGTCCAGGATGTTCAGCGTTTCTTTTGGAAGGCTTCCGATATTCAAGAACGCTTGCAGGAGATTATCACGGATGCGTTTCATCGAACGCTCCATTTCGCGACCGAGAAGCGCACGAGCATGAGATTGGCGGCACTCATGTCCGGAATCGACAAAGTGGTGCAAGCTCATCTGCAACGCGGCCTCTATCCATGACGGACCGGGGATGCCGCTCATTGGACGCGGCTCGATCCAGGTCTTGAGTTCGATCAGGTTGTGCCCGGTCCCGATCCGTGTGGCCAGCTCTTGCAGTCGCCCGAGCTGATGGTCTACGGTGGACCTTTGCCGTGCAACGCCGCCTGGAGGCGAGTGATCACGTATGGACCAATCAGCAATCGCTTCGGTCTGGGATGCACATAGCCAGGCTGGCTGGCCGCGGCTTTCGGATCCCAATGAAGGTCAACTGATGACGCTTGATACCGTCATCGGAGGCTGCGCTGTGTACTATCTGGACAGCACCGATGGATTGGATGTCGCGCGGGTCTCGATTCTGAAAGACTGCGTCGCCGATCTCGACACCCTCCTTGACGATCTCACGGATGATTCTCTCGCCTACTTTCGTCGCCTCCGGCTCCTCGCGGAACTTCTGATAGCCAGCAAACAACCGCTCTAACATAAACCGACCGGGCAGGGATCCGTCCGGATTGACGGCTCCCCGCCGGTCGAACATGTCATGGTCCCTCGACGATTTCCTTTTTCATCGGTCCCAGCAAGGCCAGGAGTTCCTTTTTCTCCTGGGCCGGCACGTTGAACTTATCGAGAGCGGCCGCCAGGTCTTCCACTAATGCACTGAAGTCGTTCGTGCTGATTCTCATGCCTTCATGCGTCGTTTTCATATTGCGGCCGCGATAGGTGCATGGCCCGCCGGTTGCACTACAGACTTGATCTACAAGGTGTCCCTTGAGCCGGGGAATATCAACCGCGGCAAATCGACCGTTAATACGTTCATCGGCCGCGACATTCGAGACGAATTGATCGACCACCGCCGTAATGGCCGGTTTTCCACCCAGCCGTTCATAGAGCGACTGGGGTCCGCCGGCATGGACCGCGCCTTTGACGGGCAGGCCGGCGGGGGGCTGTTCGGCACAGGCCATCGTCATAGCGACAAGCAATCCTGATAACACCCAGACAGCCCGGAAAGACAATCGCATGGGATACTCCTCTCTTCATTGAATTGGTTACGGCCGCCGAACCGGCGGCCAGCTTGATTGACGAGTGCACGGTACAGCGGGTAGGATCTATTCGTCCAATATATCTTGTTCATGGCTTCTATAGGTTAAACTTATAGGAGTCGTGACGGGCCGCTTCGAGGGGTTCGAATGGAGTTGCGGCAGCTGCAGTACTTTCTCGCCGTGGCGAAGCATGAAAGCTTCACCCGGGCCGCCGAGCACGTACATGTTTCTCAACCTTCCCTGTCCGTTCAGATCAGCGCGCTGGAGGATGAACTTGGAGCGCGCCTTCTCGATCGCCTGGGGCGAAAAGTGGCCTTGACGCAAGCCGGGGAACTATTTCGCCAGCATGCCGAGCGGGCATTGCGGGAATTGGAGCAGGCCGCGCATGTCGTCCAGGAACTGCGAGGAGCCAAGCGCGGGCGTCTCACGGTGGGCACGCTGTCGACCGTCAACACTTATTTGATTCCGCCGCTCGTCTCCCGTTTCAAACAGCGATTCCCGGCAATTCATCTCCATATTCATGCTCAGCCTTCCACCGAGATTGTTCGCGGGCTTCTGGCCAACCAATTGGATCTCGGTATCTGCCTGCTGCCGATCGCCCACCCGCAATTGACGACGATTCCTCTGTTCGAAGAGCGACTGGTGCTCGCGGCCCCTGCGTCGATGAAGATGCCGAAGCCTCGGCTCAGGATGCAGGATCTCTTGATGTTTCCCTTGATTCTCATGCCGATCGATTATTGTCTTAGAAAGATGGTGGAGAATGAGTGCGCCAGGGCAGGCGTCCATCCCCAGGTCTCCTTGGAAATGAGTTCACCGGAAGGCATTCTGCAGGCCGTCTCGGAAGGGGCGGGAATGACAATTCTGCCGGAACTCTATGTGCGGCTCCGGCTGCCCGGAAGCGACCTTCAGATTGTCGACCTGTATGGTCCCACGCCTCGACATCCTGTGGGGCTGGCGTTCTTAAAACATCGGCAGCAAAACCTCGCCGCCACAGAATTCGCCAATCTCTGTCAGGCCACGATGAAGGAACTACTCATGGCGCCGAGAAACGGACTCGAACCTCGGGGCCGCCCTCGCTCCACAGCCTGATGTCCCTGTGCGGATTTTGCGTCGGCCGAGATCGCCGGGCTTCAAGCAGTCCGGGCCGCAGCCCTTTAAACTCCAAGGGCCCGCGTTGCCTTGCAAGTGATCGTTTCATTGTTTAAAATGCGCGTATCGTCTGAGTGTTCTGTCACACGCTCAGGTTCTCAGCACGATAGGCCGAGTGAAGGAGGAGTCGATGCGAAAGAGAGGATGGGCGGCGGCGGCTTTGGTCGTGTTGTTGGGGTTTTGGGGTGAGGCGTTGCTTGGAGCCGAACCGTACGAATTGAGCAAGAACGACTTGATGGATCCCAAGGCCATTACCAGCCCGGATGTATCGCTGTTCGGCGTCAAGCTGGGCGATTCGGAGAGCAAAGCGATCGATATTTTGGTCAATGAAAAGATTCCCGGCATCAAGACCGAACAAGAGGCGACCTTTATTTTCTTGCTCGATCAGCGCAGACCGACAGGGCCGATGGCGGGGGTTCGCGTCCAGGATGGAAAAGTCGATTTGATTTTTATCAACAATCGCTTTGCGTATAAGACCCGCGGAATTTTCAGGAATGTGCTGAACAGCGAGAGCCCGGATGACGTCCGGAAGCTGCTCGGCAAGGAAGATTACGGTGACGAGAACGTGATGGGCGCCGTCTTAGCCTATGACAAGCAGGGCTTCATGGTGAATTATCTGGGCAAGGACGTGAACGTCGAGTTTTCACAGCCTCACTAAGCTCCTCGCTGCTCTGAATATCTTTTCCCACTCCTTGGTCCCGGAACCTTACGCCAGCCCCCTCTCAACGCGCTCCGCCTCGCAGGCCGGAAGAGCAAGGGGTCGGAGCGAAGGATCCTCCAGACGGATTCACTCCGTGGCGTCTGCTGTAGTGCGTTTTCGGTGAGGGGTTATCGCAGTACGTCCGGCTGGCCTTGAGTCATCCGCAGCCCGTAATTGATAAGGCTGGTGGCCGTGTTCCAGCGACGTTTCGAATTGAGAATCACCAGCAATAAATCGCTGCCATCTTGCGAGACCTTGGCGATCAGGCACCGGCCGGCCTTGGACGTAAACCCGGTTTTGACTCCCTCGACACCGGGGACGCGGCCCAACAGCCGATTGGTATTGCGCAACAAATACGAGCGATGCTCATTGAGCGGCATGATGATTTCGCGTTCTTCGCGGACCAGATCTTTGAAAATCTGGTCTTGAAGGGCGATTTCGCTTAGCTTGGCCAGGTCCTCCGCAGTGGAGTAGTGGTCCGGCGCATCAAACCCGCATGCGTTGCTGAAATGAGTATTCCGCAATCCAAGAGCCGCCGCTTTCGCGTTCATGATCATCACGAACTGCTCTTCGCCTCCGCCGACATGCTCGATCGCGGCAAGACAGGCGTCGTTTGCCGAGACGATCAACATCGCTTTCAGGAGATCCTCCAATCGAAAAATTTGACCGGTCCGCAGCCGTAACCGGATTTTGTGTGCGCGAGCGGCCTTGGGGCTGACCGTGACCTCGTCCGCGAGGCGGCCATGCTCTAAAATAACGAGCGCGGACATGATTTTCGTCAAACTGGCCGGCGACATTTTCCGGTCAGACTCAAAGCGATAGAGGGTCGTGCCGGTTTTCAACTCTTTGAGAAGAATACTGTGGGCCGGGACCCGCCGCCAGGGCAGACGAGTGGCTCCCTGCGCCGTCCTTCCCACGGACTTGCCTTGGCGGGACACGGACGGTGCGGCGGTTTCTGCATGGAGGTTGAGCGACGGAGAACCCACGGTAAGCAGGAAGACGAAACAACCGAGGATACGGCACCACCAACGCCACGATGAATTTGTCATGCGCCCGCCGAATCCGGCTCGTTCATTATCGCCACCTGATGGTTAAAGGGTATAGGATTCTTTGATCTTGGCCCCGCGCACGCCGCTCTCGATCACCCTGTGAAAAAATCGCAACATGTCGGCCAGGTCGATCCAAAATCCGCAATTCAAACAGCGAGCATAGAGCCGCCGGTTCATCAACGTGTAATGGCGCTCGACCATCATGAAACCTTTGCATTTTAAGCAGTGCATTGGATGGTGCGTCAGTCCGGATTGTCAGAGAGCGAGACTTCCTCGTTTGCCGTCAGAGATGAGGTGGGAGACCACGCTGCGCGGCGTGGTTCACCGGAGCCGATTCAAGATGAGCGCCAGGCAACCGGCCAGAAGTCCTCCGCCGAAAATGGTGGTCGCGAACGATAGATAGGCGCTCGTGCCCACGGAATGCGTCCCGTAAAAAAGGTCCCGGACTCCTCCCTGGACCATGAGGACCGCAAGTGTCATGAGCGATCCCATGCTGAACCACCAGACAAACGGCCGCACTTCACCTCTCGCGTATGCTCCGAATGTGACATCGCAACGGATCCCGCGAACCTTTTCGAACTCTAGCCGACGGATCTGATGGTGTCAAGCAACCGCGTCCTTCATGCGATCTCGGAGCGCCCGCTGGTCGCCGTTTACTCCGAACGTCTCGCCGAGGACGTGGATTTATGTCCGCGATGGAGAAAAATGGAGACGCTGCCGGCGCCATTGTTGGCGATCGCGAGACCGGGCTCCTCCAATTCTTGGGACAATACCTTAAAGTTCGCGAGCGCGAACGGTCCCGACGGCGTCCGGTAGTTGCGCGGCGGATACTGAAAGGTTCCGTCACCTCGGCCGAACAAGATCGAAAGGTCACTCGATTGTAAATTCACAATAGCGACATCCGGCAGGCGATCCCCGTTAAAATCCCTCACGAGGCCGAAATTCGGGCTGGCATCGGCCCCGGCTTCCTTGCCGGATTGGAATGTCCCGTTGCCGTTGCCGAGAAAGGTGGTAAACGAATCCTTTTCGCCGTTGATGACGAGCAGATCGAGGAACCGGTCATTGTTGAAGTCCCCAAAACTCACGCCCAGCGGCCGTTTTCCGGTCTTGTAGTCCGCCGGTTGCCGGAACGTTCCATCCCCGACTCCGATCCAGATGGACACCGCGCCCAACATCGGGCCGCCGTTCGTCACGATGAGATCGGGCGTCCCGTCATTGTTCAGATCCTGAAGCGCGATGGAGGTCGGCGTATCCCCGTACTCATACTGCGGGCCCGGACGAAACGCGCCATTGCCGTCGCCTAAAAATACCTTCAGTTTATCGTTGCGCAGGGCGACGACAAGGTCCGGATTTTGGTCCCCATTGACATCGTCGGCGGCAATCGAGACGGGGGTTCGGTGGACGGGATATTGGGCCGCCTCGTTGAATTTCGAGTTCCCCTTGCCGAGCAGGATGGAGATCCGGTCGCTTCCAGAGCAGGCCAGGGCAATATCGGGATGGCCATCCAGATTGAAATCGCTTATGGCTAGCGCGCGGGGCTCCTGACAGACACTCCACTGCACCTGCTCTTGAAAGGTACCGTCGCCGTTCCCCACCAGGAGCGACAGCGTATTGCTGGAAATGTTGGTGGTGATGATATCGGTGAATCCATCCGAGTTGAAATCAGCCGTCGTCACCGTGGTGGGATTCTTACCCACGGGATAGCTGGCAAAATAATATAAGGGATCGGGTGGATCAAACGGATCGGATTTGGAGCAGGCCGCTCCAATCAAGAGACAACACACCACACCGGCGCCTAGAATGGAGAGAAAACCTCGTCGTTTCTTCAGGCCGGTACTCCGGTGCAAACTCAGCGATGTGTTCCTTTTCATTACGGCACGGGACATCGGTTGAGCTCATAGGCGACAATGACCTCGTCTCGCGGAGTATACAGACCCTCCCTACGCTTCGCAACGGATCAACCGCTGCGGTTCTTCCGGATCTTATGGACGTGCGGGTACCGTCCTCCGCGGGCCGGCTTTTGAGAATAGGTCTTCAGGCCCTTTGATAATCGATAAAGAGGTGGGCTACAATACCCCTACTTTCTTCAGGAGGATCCAATGAGTGAAACAGTCCGCATACCGCTCACGATGTACGGCGTGGCCGAAGTCTTGAAATGGTGTATTGATAAGAACCAAGGACGTGTCCCGGGGGTGGATACGCCGGGATTCAAGAAAATGCAGGCCCTTCTTGCAGAAAGGCCGCAGTCCAACGACTATTTGGCACTCGATACTTTCTGGAAGAAGCAGGTGACGCTTGAGTTGACGAAGGAGGACGTAGAAACCATCGATCGCTGCCTCTACGACATCCCCAACTTTGAGAACGTTCCGCTGCCTCAGATACGGCACAAATTCTGGCCGCAGGCAGCATCGACTCATTAGGGGAGGCGGTGTAGGCAATGCGCGCCGAGTTTAGAGAGACCCTTCTCCTTTGAGGTACTTGCGGAATCGCGACATGAGTTCCTCGCCGAGCGTGCCGCCCTCCGGTTTCTTGGTTTCGGGATCCTTGAAGTGTTCCCGGATTTCCTGCAGCCGGAGTTCCGCCTGCTCATTGCCCTGCAACCGTTTGGTCTTTTGTAGAGCGGTTTCAAACGCGTCAAAGGTCAGTTCGTTGTAGCCGAAGGAGCGAATTCGCTTCACGGCTTTCATCATGGCTTGGTTGCGGAACGTCGTCAGATGTTCCGAGTCGATCTCCTTGAGGCCCAGCTTCCGCGCGCGCCGCTCCGCCGCCTTCCGAATCCCGCTACGCACAAAATCGGGGGATGTCTGCAGTCGCTTCCAGGCCTCATCCGTCCAAGCCACTCGTTCCTGGGGAGCTTCCCAGAGCCGCCGCAAGGTCTCCCCGTCGATGGACGTGAGTCCCCGCTCCCGAGCCAGTTCCTCGGTATCGAGCTTCAGCATATCGTGGACAAATTCCATCGCGATGGGCGGGGATTCCTTTATCTTCTCCTGCAACAGCGCGGTCGCTTCTTTGGTCCAGGCCATCGGAGGAGCCGTGGCTTCCCGTATGTCTCCTACTGCCTCCACCTTTTCAAACAGATCAACATTGACTTCCAGATGTCCTCGTTCGCGCGCCATCTCTTCTGCAATCTGCTTAATCATACCGCGCATGAATTCCGGCACAGTGGTCAGTCGCTCTCGCGCGGCGGCCGTCCATGGCAGTTGCCCCTTTTCCAACTGATCGGCCGCGGCGCTCATGCCGGACTCTCCGCCCATCCGGCCCATCATTTGGTTCTTGAACTCATCCAGGATCTGTTCGGTAATCTCCGCATACCCTAATTCCCGCGCCTTTTTTTCGGCGAGCCGGCGGACCATACCGCGCAGAAAGATCGGGGCGCGTTCCATCCGCTTGAGCGCGCCTTCGCTCCATCGAACCTCGGATGTTATGTCATTCGAATGCGACACGTGGAACTCCTGTTACTGATTTAATAGTTCCTTTAATTCCTTGCCGGCCTTGAAAAAGGGCACGCGTTTGGCCGGTACGGCGACTGTCGCCCCGGTCTTGGGGTTTCGGCCCTCTTTCATGCGGCGGGCTCTCAAGCGAAAACTGCCGAACCCGCGTATTTCCGTCTTGTCTCCATTTCTCAAGGAGTCGCGGACACAGTCGAAGATCGTGTTCACGACGATTTCGGCTTGGCGCTTGGTCAACGTCGTCACCTGCTCGGAGACCCGCTCGATGATCTGTGCCTTGGTCATAGCTTCCTCACTTGCTGGTTGAGTGCCGAAAAACGCGATCTGGTATCGCCATCCGAAACAAGAGGCCCTTTCAAAACGCCATCAGATATTTCAAACTCACCCCGGTTTGAATCTCTAGTTTCGGGAACAGGGACGAAAGCCGCGACTCGAGCAACTCGCGGATTGAAAACCGGCGCCGCGGCTCCAGCACCTTGGGTTCGCCTTCGATACCGACGATATCGGCCGCCAGGCGAATGGCGTCGTCGAGATCACCCAATTCGTCGACCAGCCTGGCTTCCTTCGCCTGGCGGCCGGTGAAGATTCGCCCGTCCGCCAAGGGTTGCACTTCCGACACTTCCAACGAACGACCCTCGGCGACGGCCAGAATAAACTGCTGGTGGACGTCATCCATCACCGACTGCATCAGCTTGCGCTCTTCCTCGCTCATCTTTCGGAGCGGTGACCCGACATCCTTGAATTTGCCGCTCTTGATGACAAGGCCTTCGACCCCGATCTTCTTGAGCAGCCCTTCGACATTGGCCATTTCCATAATGACGCCGATACTGCCGGTGAGCGTTCCGGGATTGGCGATAATGCGATCGGTGGCGGCCGCAATGTAATATCCGCCGGACGCTGCAACCGTTCCCATCGATGCGATGATCGCCTTGTTGCTCCTGCTCCTCACGCGCTTCACCGCATCATGTATCTCCTGCGAAGGCACGACCCCGCCTCCCGGACTGTCGATGCGCAAGACGATGGCTTTGACGAGAGGGTTTTCGCTGAATCGTTTCAGGTCACCGATGGTCGCCTGTGCGTCCAAGAGCACGCCTTCCACCCGGATGAGCGCGATGCGGTTCTCTCCGGAAAAATCAAGATCGGGAAACAGGATATTAAGAAGGACCAGCCCTCCAATCCCGATTATGACGATCCAGACCACGCGGCGGAACAGGCTCCGCTTTTGTGTGCCCGGTTTGTGATTCCCCTCGTCCATACAGACTCCTGTGGGCGCTGGCTAATTCACGGCCTCGCCGTCAATCGCAGGCTACTTATTGCGCATCCTCTTCGCCGCGCTTCCGGCTTTGTTTAGCCGCACGGCCTAGCGATTGGTCCACCGCCCCCTGCGACGCATGGAATTCATCGACCTGACGCCGCTCGGTGTCCATTTGATGATCCCGCAAGCTGAGCGCGATCTTGCGCTCCTCGCGGTCGACCTTAATGATCTTGGCGGTCACCTCGTCTTGGACCTTGAATTTATCTTCCATGCGGGCCTGGGGATCGAGCCCGACCTCGCTGACATGGATCAGCCCTTCGACGTCCCCGTCCAATTCGACGAAAACGCCGAAATCGGCAATTTTAGTCACTTTGCCTGAGACCGTATCGCCCACACGATAGCGCGCGGGAATTTGATCTTCCCAGGGGTCGCGGGTAAGTTGTTTATACCCTAAAGAAAGGCGTTCCTTATCCTTATCGATACGAATGACGACGGCATCGACCTTCTGTCCCTTCTTAAACAATTCCGACGGGTGCTTGACGTGCTTGGTCCATGACATGTCGGAAATGTGAATCAAGCCGTCGATGCCCTCGTCGAGTCCGACAAATGCGCCGAAATCGGTCAGGCTTTTGACTTTGCCCTCGATGCGCGTACCGGGCGGGTATTTCCCTTCGATCATGTCCCAGGGGTTGGGCGCTGTTTGCTTCATGCCGAGCGAGATTTTCCGGTTCGCCGGATCCACATTCAACACGGCCGCTTCAACCTGATCCCCCACCGACACGACGCGAGAGGGATGCCGCACCTCATGGGTCCAGGACATTTCGGACACATGGACAAGGCCTTCCACTCCCGGCTCCAATTCAATGAAGGCTCCATAATCGGTCAGACTGACGACGCGCCCACGGACACGGGTGCCGACGGGATACTTGCCGGCGACGCCCGTCCAGGGATCGGCGCTCTTTTGCTTCAAGCCGAGTGAAATCCGGCCGGTCTCGCGATCATACTTGAGCACCGTGACTTCGACCTTATCGCCGACCTGAAACAATTCAGACGGATGTCCGACCCGACCCCAGGACATGTCGGTGATGTGCAGCAATCCGTCGATCCCGCCCAAATCGATAAAGGCCCCGTAGTCCGTAATGTTCTTGACCATGCCCTGGATCAGTTGCCCCTCTTTCAGCGAAGCCAGGGTGGTCTGCCGGCGCTTGTCGCGCGATTCCTCGAGCAATACCCGGCGGGACACGACGACGTTTCCGCGCCGATGATTGATCTTGATGATCTTCAGCGGGAAGGTCTTGCCGACCAATCCATCGAGATCGCGGACGGGATGCAGGTCGATTTGAGAACCGGGGAGGAAGGCTTTGACGCCGATATCGACCATCATGCCGCCCTTGATGCGAGAGAGGACCTTGCCCTCGATGCTTTTCTCCTCTTTGTGAAGCTTCTCGAGTTCTTCCCAAATCTTCATCTTGTCGGCTTTTTCCTTGGAAAGGACGAGATTGCCGTCGGCGTCCTCGCACTCTTCCAAATAGACCTGGAGCCGGTCGCCGATTTTCAACCGCTGCAGTTCTTCGGTGGAAAATTGATCGGCCGAGATCATTCCTTCCGACTTGTACCCGATATCGACCACCACCTTGTCCTTGCCGATGGCCACCACGGTTCCTTCGGTGATGGTGCCTTCCTCAAAGTTGCGGAAGGTTTCTTCGTACATGGCTGCAAGGGCGTCGCGATCCAATTTTGGCTCCATTTGTCTCACTGTGCTCATGAGGGATTCCTTAGTCCTCCGGCTTATGCCGGGTGCTGAAAGTGAAATGACACGAGGCTTACTCAGCGTTGCAAGACTCGGGAGCCAATGTCGAACTAAGATGAGGTTGTTCGCCGGATCGTTCCCCGTGGTCCTTCGGAGGTGCCACGTCCCCCAGCGCCGCGATCTTAGCCATGACGGTTCGACTCACATGTTGATACAATGCTTTCCCTTCCAAACGCTTCACATCACCCGAAAAATCCAAGGGCTCTCCGTAGGTAACCGTTACCCGACGGAATCGCGGCCAGAAAGCTCCCACCGGCAGGGCCTCATGCGTGCCCTTGATATAGGCCGGAACGACGGGACAACGGGTTTGGTTCACGATCACTCCGATCCCCGGCTTACCGGGGCGTAATTTGCCCGTCGCCGATCGGGTCCCCTCGGGAAAGATCGCGACCGCTCTCCCGGCTTTGATGTGTCGTGCGGCTTTCTCAAACGCAACGCGATCCAGGCGTCCAACCCGCAATGGAATCCATCCGAGCATTTGCAAGACCTGATTCAGCAATGGAATCGGAAACAGATCATGTCGTCCTAGAAACCATACACGCCGCCTGATCCCGCAACCCAAGAGTGGGATATCCAGAAAACTTGCATGATTCGCTGCAATCAAGATCCCACCAGTCCGAGGCACCCCCCCGATCGCCTTGTATCTGAAGCAGACCCACCCGACCACCCGTGACACGATCCACAAGAATCCATAGACCGCCGCCGTCACGATTTCGCCGTAATAACGGCGAGCATGTGCCGAACGACCTCCTCCGCGGGAATCGCCGACGTATCGATCCGTTCGGCATCCGGGGCCGGCATCAAGGGCGCCACGCCTCTGGTCCGATCACGCGTGTCCCGGCCCGAAAGATCCTGCTTGGTCTGTTCAAGCGGCACGGCATGCCCGGCGGCAACCAACTCGTGGTGCCGGCGCGTAGCACGTACCTCCGCATCCGCCTCAAGAAAAAACTTGAGATCCGCCATCGGAAAGACCGTCGTGCCGATGTCTCGACCTTCCGCCACCACGCCCCCGCATGCGCCGATCTTGCGCTGGACCGGAAGCAGCCATTCCCTCACTGCCGGAACGGCCGAGACAATGGAGGCCAGGCTGCTCACCGCTGGCGTCCGGAGCTCTTGTGAAATTTCATGGCCGTCGACATACACGCCGATTTGTTCACGGGCACAATCCATATGGATCTCGGTGTGCCGGAGCAGTTCGGCTATGGCCTCATGATCATGAGGCGCGACGCCGGCCGCTTTGATCTTCCAAGCGACGGCACGATACAGGGAGCCGGTGTCGAGATACAGGTATCCTAAGCGTGAGGCGAGCAACCTGGCGACGGTACTCTTTCCGGCGCCTGCCGGCCCGTCGATCGCGATCACCAGCCCACGCCTGTCCCGGTGATCTTTCCCTGTCCTGCCGAGCGACTCCTGCATTATAAGGATGATGCCTTTCCGGTCAACAAATTGGTCAGCTTACGATCAAATTCCGGGAATGAGGTCTCGATACAATCCGTGTCCTCAATCGTCGTCGGAGTCGTTGCAGTTAGGGCGCCCACCGCAAGCGACATGGCCACGCGATGATCGCCATGACTCGCACAGCGAGTTCCCGACAGCCGCCCATTGCCATGGCGTCCACCAAGTCCCTGAATCAGAAGCCCGTCGGGCTTCTCGACAATTCGCGCTCCCATCGAGCGCAGCTCCGAAGCCATTGTGGCAATACGATCGCTTTCCTTGACGCGCAGTTCTTCCGCGCCAGAGATTTCGGTCGTCCCCGCGGCAACCGCGGCTGCCACGCAGAGAATGGGGAATTCATCAATGGTCTGCGGGATGTCTTCCGCGCCGATGTTGATGCCGTTCAGAGAAGCCGCCTGCACGCTTAAATCGGCCACCGGCTCGCCTGATTCATGCCGATGATTCTCGATGTGGATATTCGCTCCCATCTTCATCAGTAGATTGATCACACCGGCTCTCGTCTGATTTATCCCGACGCCGGTCACCGTGAGGCGCGATTCGGGAACGATCGTCGCCCCTACTACAAAAAACGCGGCAGCGGAGAGATCCCCGGCGACCACGATTTCACCACCGCCCCAACGGACCGATGGTCGCCCTTCGATCATCACGGCAAGTCCTTCGCGCTTGAGCGGGATACCGAAATGCTCAAACAGTCGCTCGGTATGGTCGCGCGAGGCCCGCGGTTCGGAAATGACGGTTGTTCCCTCGGCATAGAGGGCGGCAAGCAAGAGCGCCGATTTAATCTGCCCGCTGGCAACGCGGGACTGATAGTCGATCGCCCGCAATTTGGAGCCGGTCACCGCAAGCGGCGCCAATTCCCCGCCCTTGCGACCCGCAATCAACGCACCCATTTGACGGAGCGGCTTCACCACTCGCCCCATCGGACGCTTCCGAATCGATTCATCACCGGTAAGAACGGTGAAAAAATCCTGTCCGGCCAGAGCGCCCGCCAGGAGCCGAATGCCGGTCCCTGAATTCCCGCAGTCGAGCGGACCTTCCGGTTCAGTTAAACCCCACATGCCTTTGCCGTGGACCACCAGGCGATGATCAGTCTCATCGACGCGGACACCCAACCCGCGGAACGCCTGCATGGTATTCAGACAATCTTCTCCGCGGCAGTAGCCTGAAATGCCCGTCGATCCATCCCCCAAGGCGCTCAAGATAATGGCCCGGTGCGTAATGGACTTATCGCCCGGAACCGTCAAGGTTCCACGCAACGGCCCGGCCGGTGTAACGGTGAGGGATGCCATCGTGCTCAGGTCGCCCCTGACGGCCGCTGATTCAACTGCTCGCGCTCGCACTTGGCGCACTCAAGTTCCTTTTCGATGCCGGCTCCGTCTCCGGCACGAATCAGTCGCTTCAATTCCCCCAGCCGGCGTTCATAGGCCTCAATGAACGACACGAGATTGTCTCGATTCCATAGAAAGATGTCGCGCCACATCTCGGGAGAACTGGCCGCAATCCTCGTTGTATCGCGCAGCCCGCCGCCTGAATGCCCGGCCAGGTCGAGTTCGGGGATTCCATGGTCTCTCGCCTCGGCCAGTGTGTTGATCAGCGCGAAGGCCGCCGCGTGAGGTAAATGGCTGACCGCGCCGAGAATTTTGTCGTGAAGGTACGGATCCATTTCGAGCACGGTCGATCCGGCCGCTTCCCACAGCGCACGAACCGTCGCCAGCGCGACACGGTCCGTTGACCCAGTCGGCGTGAGAATGCACCGGGCGCCTTGAAACAGCGTCTCTGATCCGGCGGCGACGCCGGTTTTTTCCTTGCCTGCGATCGGATGGGCCCCCACAAAATGCACGTTCGCAGGCATCATCGCTTCAGCCCGTTCCACCAACAGTCCCTTGACGCTCCCCACATCGCTCACCACCGCGCCGGACGAGAGGCTCTGCGCCCAATCCTTCAAATGACGCTCGTAGGTATCGACGGGCGTAGCCAGCACGACGAAATCCGCGGTCTTCACTCCTTCCTTCGGATCCGACACGTATCGGTCGATGGCCCCAAGTTGTACGGCCGCCTTCAAATTCTCCACGCGGCGGCCGATTCCGACAACTTCCTCGGCCAGCTTCTTCCGGCGGAGAATCATCCCGAGCGATCCGCCGATCAATCCCACTCCGACGATCGCCACCTGTCTGAAATGAAGGGCCATACAATTACACCGGGCGCATCACACGGTCCGACCGACCGCCTCTGCAATCTTATGAAGGTCCTGCATCAATTGCTTGAACTTGCTCGGCCTGATGGATTCCTCCCCGTCGCAGAGCGCGCATTCCGGATTAGAGTGAACCTCCACGAGCAAACCGTCCGCGCCGGCCGCCACCGCGGCTTTCGACATGGGCGCCACCAAATTCCACTTGCCGGTCGCGTGGCTGGGATCAACGATGACCGGGAGATGCGACAGTTCTTTCAATGTCGGGATGGCGGCCAAGTCCAGCGTATTTCGATACTGAGTCTCGAAAGTCCTGATGCCCCGCTCGCACAACATCACGTTGCGGTTCCCTCGGGACATGACGTACTCGGCGGATAACAGAAACTCCTTGATCGTCGCCGATAAGCCACGTTTCAACAGCACCGGCTTGTCATAAGCGCCTACCTCTTTCAGCAGTTCGAAATTCTGCATGTTTCGGGCACCGATCTGGATGATATCCGCCTTTTCCAAGAATAACTCGATGTCGCGCGTGTCCAGGATCTCACTCACGACCGGGAGGCCGGTTTGCTTCCTGGCTTCCAAAAGGTAATCCAGCCCCTCTCGGCCGAGTCCCTGGAATGAATAAGGCGACGTTCTCGGCTTGTAGGCTCCACCGCGCAGCACCGTCGCCCCCGACGCTTTGACTTCGTGCGCAATCCCCACAGTGAGTTCCAGCCGTTCGACGGCGCAAGGGCCGGCCATGATCGTAACCTTCCGGCCTCCGATCTTCACGCCGTTGACGTCGATCACGGTGTTGTCCTTTTTGAATTCACGGCTGACCAGCTTCCAGGGCGCGAGGATAGGCAGCACACTCTCCACGCCGGGCAAGGCCGTCAGCGGCTGATTCTGCAGGATGCGGTCATCTCCGATTATCCCGATAATCGTGCGTTCCTGTCCGGTCGAAATATGGGATTTCAGCCCGAGTTCCCGCAAGCGGTCGATGATGTGATCGACCTCCCGCTCACTGGCCTCCGGCCGCAAAACAATAATCATGGCCGTCTCTTTCCTTTCGCCGCGCTCACGTTCGCATCACCTTTTGTAGTGCGGTCAAAAACAATTGGTTTTCCTCCGGCAAGCCGATGCTCACCCGCACCATAGGCCCTTGAATGTGGCGGACGATGACGCCTTCCCGCAGCAACGCGTCGAAGAGTCGACGCCCGTCCCTCCCGGCGTCGAAATAGAGAAAGTTGGCTTCGCTCGGAAGGGGCTTGAGATTCAAGGCTTCCAGCCCGGAGCGGACCTTTTCCATCTCCGTCCCGTTGAGGGTCCGACTATGTGCAACATGGTCCTCATCCTGCAACGCAGCCAAAGCCGCCCGTTGGGCCATGCTGTTGGCGTTGAACGGAGGACGGACCCGGTTCAAATAGCCGGTGATCTCGGCCGTCGTCACACCGTAGCCGATCCTCAATCCCGCAAGGCCGTATATTTTGGAAAAGGTGCGCAGCACGATCGCATGGCGGCCTTGCGCGACATACTTCAGACTATCGGGAAAATCCGGAAGCCGCACATACTCGTAGTACGCTTCGTCAAACACGACAATCACGTGGTCAGGGACGCGCGCCATCAAGGCATCCACGTCCGCTCGTCCGACCGCGGTGCCGGTCGGATTGTTGGGATTACAGACGAAGAGCAGTTTGGTTCTTTCGGTCACTGCATCCGCCATCGCCCGCAGATCGTGCCGTCCATTCGTGAGCGGCACCTCAACCGGGACTCCGTGCGCGGCCGTGACCTCCATCTTATAGATGACGAACGTCTGGTCCGCCATAATAGCCTCGTCGCCGGGTGCAAGAAAAGCACGAGCCAAGAGGCCAAGAATCTCATCCGATCCATTGCCCAAAATGACCTGATCCAACTCTACCTTCCATCGTTCGGCCAAGGCGGTGCGCAGTCCATGAGCGCCGCCGTCCGGGTAGCGATTCAACGTAGGCGCGACCTGCGACAACACGGCCAGCGCTTTCGGCGACGGGCCGATGGGATTTTCATTCGAGGCCAGTTTCACGACGCGGGACAGGCCCAGTTCCCGCTGTAATTCTTCGATCGGTTTGCCCGGAATGTAGGGATGGAGAGAGAGAATATCTGGATGAACGTGCAGCGGCATGGCGTCAGCTATGTGCGGGATAGGAGCCGAGAATTTTCATGAACAAACATCGGCTCTTCACCTCCTCCAATGCCTTTCTCAACTTTTCTTCCTCGATATGACCTTCGATGTCGACAAAGAACAAGTACTCCCAAGCCTTGCGTCGGGACGGGCGCGATTCGATCTTCGTCATATTGAGCCCATGCGAGGCAAAGGGGCGCAGCAAATCGTACAGGGCTCCGACTTTGTCCTTGATCGAAAGCATCAGCGAAGTCTTATCCCGTCCGGTCCGCTCGGGCGGCTTCTGTGACAACACGAGGAACCGCGTGAAGTTATTGATATTGTCTTCAATGCGCGCCGTAATCACCTTCAAGCCGTACAGTTGAGCCGCCAGCTCCGACGCGATGGCGGCGGCCGACGGATCATCAATACAGAGTTCGGCAGCTCGTGCCGTGCTGGCCACCTCGGAGACCGGAAGGTGCGGCAAGTTGGTTTCCAACCAGTTCCGGCATTGGGCGATGGCGTGAGGATGGGAATAGATCTTTTTCACATCGTCCATCAGGCCGGTCTTCGAAAGCAGGTGGTGCGCGACCTCCTGTAGGACTTCGCCATAGATCAGTAGGTTCGAATCGATGAACATATCCAGCGTATAGTTCACGACTCCCTCGGTCGTATTCTCGATCGGAACCACCCCGAAATTGGCTCGGCCACGCTCCACTTCGCTGAAAACTTCCTTGATGCTGCCGACCGGCACATACTGGGCGGAGGCGCCGAATTTTTGGGTACAGGCCATGTGCGTGAACGTCGCTCGCGGACCCAGGTAGGCTACCTTTTGCGGCCCTTCCAGGGACAGGGAGGCGGACATGATCTCCCGGTACAAAGGCCTGATGGCCTCGGTGGGGAAGGGGCCGGTGTTTTGCTTCACTAATCGGTCGATAATGGCGGCTTCCCTGGCCGGCGTATGCAGATGGGCCTCGGAGTCCCTCAGCTTTTTCAGTTTCCCGATCTCGACGACGCTCTTGGATCGCTGGTTCAAGAGCCGTAGAATCTCATCGTCAATGCGGTCGATTTCTTGCCGATACGCCTGCAAGTCATTGGACATGATGGGAACTATTTCCTTCCGGAGGACTCCCGTAGCACGGCGGGGGTCTTTCGCAAACGTCGCTGTGTCTGGTGCGGGACCAAGCGAGTATCCTACAGGAAGCGTCAAGATCTTTGCAACAATAGACCCGACGATTCAAGGACTTGCGGACGGCTATGCTTCTCCGGACAAAGAGAGCAGGTCTTTCTGTTTCTTGAAGTGCTCATATGCCAACCTGGTCGCTTGTCGACCTCGGCCGGTGCGTTCCAGCATGGCAGCCTGAATGAGGTACGGCTCGTAGACATCTTCCAACGTGCCCTTATCTTCCTGCACGGCGGCGGCCAATGATTCGATTCCCACCGGCCCCCCGCCAAATTTTTCGAGAATCGTGAGGAGAATCTTGCGGTCCATTTCGTCAAACCCGGCCGTATCGATCCCCAGCCACTCAAGGGCGGCTTCGGCAACGGGCTTGGTCACCCGGCCGGCAGCTTTGATCTGGGCATAGTCTCTGGTCCGCCTGATCAACCGATTCACGATGCGCGGGGTTCCTCTGGCGCGCCGCGCAATCTCCGACGCACCTGCTTGGTCCATCTCCACATGGAGCAACGAGGCCGATCGCAACACAATGGTTTCCAGTTCAGCCGGCGCGTAGAACTCCAGCCGATGCACCAATCCGAACCGATCCCGCAAGGGAGAGGTCAGGGCGCCCGCCCTCGTCGTTGCACCCACCAAAGTGAATCGCGGCAAATCCAACTTGATCGTGCGTGTGGAAGGCCCCTGCCCGATTACCAAGTCTAGCTGATAATCCTCCATGGCTGGATAGAGCGCTTCTTCCACCGACGCCGGCAGGCGATGGATCTCGTCAATGAACAACACATCATGTTCCTGTAAATTGGTGAGGATGGCAGCCAAATCTCCTGCGTGGCTTAGGACGAGACCGGATGTCGATTTGATGGACACCCCCATTTCCCGCGCGATGATATGGGCGATGGTGGTCTTTCCCAGGCCGGGGGGCCCATAGAAAATGGCGTGGTCCAGGGCTTCTCCGCGGCGCCGCGCCGCCTCGATGCAAATCCGGAGGGATTCCTTCATCCGCTCCTG
Source organism: Nitrospiraceae bacterium (assembly GCA_035698625.1). GTDB lineage: Bacteria > Nitrospirota > Nitrospiria > Nitrospirales > Nitrospiraceae > DASSBQ01. Next base: position 8,760 of record DASSBQ010000346.1, on the reverse strand, counting down.
GCCCACATAGTCCTCCAATGTCTGAGGGCGTAGTGCCGCCTCCAGCCCGCGCTCGTCATCGGAGACACGATTGGTCACCATGCGATCGGACATCCGGACCTCGCCTAAACCGCTTGTTTATGGAACATGAGCTGCTTGTAATTCGGCTCTATTGCGTACCTGGCGCGGGTCGAAATTTCGGCGGAGGGGTTCCGGCCCCCTCTCCCGCCGTACCAGTACCTCCGCAATTCGGGGGACAGAGCACTCCGCCTTGAGTCGGATCCGGCAATGAACTTTCCATCTGCTCCCGCTGGCATTGCGCCAAGAGACCGCCGTCTTTTGGGCCGCACCGAGTCACCACGTTCGAGCGACCGATTTCCCTATAGCCGTCCGGACATTGCCCGCAGACCGCCAGCATATTTGCCCCCAAAGGCACGCACTGCACCAACGTCGGCTCTCCATCCTTGCAGAGTTCGGGCGCGCTGGTCACGGCCGTGGTCGCATAACCCTCGGGACAGGTGCCGCACGTCTTACGAACCGACTTGGGTTCGTTGTCCGGCTCCCCGGCGGACACGCCGCTTATCAGCGATAGGCAGAGCATCACAATGATCAGTCCGAGCCGACCCATAGCCCATCCGCTGCGATTTGTCTCACGGCGCTTCCTGTCCGGCCGGTCTTCTGCACGATTCATCGCTCACCCCTTGGCTAATTCTTTGAGTGCATCCCGAATCACGTCCTGAAGGAGGGACGGAGGGTGCTGGCCACCGGTTAGCCGCTTAAGCGCTTCTTTCACGTCGGCGGCCCGGTACCCGAGATTGACCAATGCCGACAAGGCATCGTCATGCAGGGAATCCGCCGCATTGGAGACGGGATGAGATCCCGGCGCAGCCATCGGTTGAATCTTCGCCGCTTTCTCCTTAAGTTCGAGCACGATGCGACCGGCGGATTTCTTCCCGATTCCGGGAACTGTGGCCAGTTTCTCGATATCGCCCGCCTGAATAGCCGACAAGAGGTCGGAGACGGGAAGAGTGGACAGCACACTCAGCGCCAACTTCGGACCGATGCCCGAGACGGCGGTCAGCAAGAGGAAAGACTCTTTTTCCGCCCCCGTCAGAAATCCGTACAGCTGGATGGCGTCTTCTCGAAGATGGGTATGGATGCTGAGTGTCACGACCTCGTTGAGGCCGGGCAGAGCGTAATAGGTGCTGAGCGGGATGAACACTTCATACCCGACGCCCTGGACATCGAGCGTCAAGGCGGCAGGCGCCTTGACAGCCACACGGCCCGTTAGTAACGCGATCATGTCTGACGACAGGGAAATGGCGCGGCTGTGGTCAACAAGCAGGATGCGGACACTTAGCCGGCGGCCGCGGCCATTTTTTCCATGACCTCATCCGGGATATCGAAGTTCGCGTGGACTTTCTGGACGTCATCGTGCTCATCGAGCACTTCTACCAGCTTAAGCATTTGCTCGGCCGGCCGCTCTTCGAGCCGGACTGTATTTTGCGGAATGAAATTGATTTCGGCCAGTGATGTCTCAATCGCGGCGTCGCTCAGCGACTTCTTCACAGCTTCGAAGTCATGTGGATCGGTGATGATTTCAAACGCCTTGTCCGTGACCTTGACGTCTTCCGCGCCTGCTTCCAGCGTGATGGCCAGCAGCCGATCCTCATCGGCCTTGTCCTTGTCGACGACAAGGACGCCTCTTTTCTGAAACTGCCACGATACCGCTCCGGCCTCCGCCATGTTCCCGCTGTTCTTGGTGAGCAGATTGCGGATCTCGGCTACGGTACGGTTGCGATTATCGGACGTGATTTCAATGAGCAGCGCCGTACCGCCGGGACCATACCCTTCCAGGCTGAACTCCTCATAGGTCACACCGGGTAGTTCACCGGTCCCACGCTGAATGGCCTTCTTCATGGTATCACCCGGCATATTGGCTTCCTTCGCCTTGGAGATGGCGAGGCGCAGGCGGGGATTGCCGTCCGGATCGCCGCCCGATCTGGCGGCAATGGTCAACTCCCTGATGACTCTGGTGAAAACTTTTCCGCGCTTCGCGTCCTGTGCCGACTTATGGCGCTTGATGGTCGCCCAATGGCTATGCCCGCCCATGTGTTCCTCCTCAGACTCGGACGTCGGCAACGAGGTCCTCGACGCCCAATCCGTTTGGGATCTCGCATGAAAAGCCTTCGAATGGCTAGAGCTAACACAGTCCGGACGAGGGTGTCAAACGACAGGGCGGCCGCGTCTCTCGATCACTGAGAGAGGACTATTCGGAATAGAACAACAACTGGAGTCCGATCAGCAGAATGAGGACGGCCCAGGTCACTTCCAAAAAGGCGCCGGGGATCCCGGCGGCGGGGATACTCGGCTCACTGCGTGGCAAAGGCTTCTTCCAGCCCGAAACCAGCTTGGATGAACCGGCCGTGATGGCAAGCAGTCCCATCACGGCGTGGTGAAGCTGAATCTTATCCGCAGCGGGATGCACTCCGTGAGAATGTGCGAACAGCATCAAGCCGCCGACAATGGCAAAAAAAGGAAGCGGCATGGCCCAGGTGCTGTGGCGCATGGGCCCCAACCGGCGAAGCAGCTCGATACAGCCGACCGCCAAGGCCAGCACTCCATAGACCTTATGCTGCAAGATCTCGGGGTCAGGTCCCCATAAGCTCTGGCGGAGGCTCAGTGAACCGATCGGCCATGCTTCGTGATCGCTCCAAATCAGCAGGAAAATGCCGGCGGTCATCAAGGAAAACGGAAGAAGCAGGCGCGTCCACGGAAAGACGGGGCGACCCAATGCCTGCCGTAGTTCACTGATGCCGATCAGAAGGACTAAGATGCCGGCCAGATGGTGATTGGTCTCTGAATAAGCGATGCCCTCTGCCGAACCTTCCCACAAGGAAGGCGAGGATGCATGGTGGTGCGAGCCGGCGGCATTATGCCCATTATCGGCTTGCGACGCAGGAACGATAATGGCCGTGACTGGAGCCTGTATACACCATAGGAGAAGGCAGACCGACAAAAGTCGCTTCCACCGCCTTTCGGCCCACCGCCCGCTCAGAAGTCCCAACAACCGAAAGGCCCATCCGGGTTTCCGAATGAGCCTTCTCCCAGCCTCGACTATCGCCATGCTTTACATGAATTTCATAAACTTTTCCTTGGCTTCATCCATGACCTGCGCCGTGATCGTCGCCAACCCGCGTTCTTTCGCAATCCGCTCGATCTCACGGCGGGCCATCGGCCGAATGAAGTCCGGAATATTGTCCAACCGGCGCTCCGCATCCTGAGTCCACGTTAACCCGTCAGGTGAATCGTTCTTGGAATCATCCATGACTTGCAGAGTGATGTTCTTGTATCCGTGCTTCCGCGCGTAGGCTTCCACGCTGCCTTGAACCATAGGCTTGACGAAGGACGGCAAGCGATCCAACTTTTCCTTGGCATCCGGCGTCCACGACAAATCGGACGCGCCTCCACCATTCTGGGGCTTGCCGGAGGACGTCAACCCCATTTCAGCCACCATCGCGGAGAACGGACACCCGCTGCCCGACTTTTCTCCTTCTTTGCCGGCCGCGACCGCGGGCTGCGCCGAAGCCGACGGCTGCCCGCCCTGAATCTTTTCATTCAAATAGGCAGCCATGGCCCCGCTGCCCGCCAACGCTTCATCTTTCAGCGTCCCGCGCGTCATCTCAAACGGTTCGGCGGCCGCCGGCCTTCCGCCCAGCTTCACGCCGAGCGACGCCACCATTTGTGTTTCCCCCGGGTTGGTGACCATGGAGAACTTTGCTCCGCACGAAGGACACCCGAAAAAGACGCCGAGCGAGCCCTCGCCCGGTTTCTCGACCTTCTCGAAATTCATGTAGGTTTCGCAGTTCAAGCAGACGAATTTCATAACTTCCCCCTTCAGGGCTTACAATTTCTCGGCCAACACCTTCTTGTAATCCAACAACGACCGCACCCGCTCCACGATAGTTTGATACCGTTGGATGGTGGGATACTCGGCATCGAGCAATGGTTCGCCCTTATCAAACGTCCGCGCCAGCCGCCGATCGAACGGAATCCGGCCGAGGAGCGGCAGGTCCAACGCGTCGCACATCGCTTCCGTGTTGCCCTCGAAGAGCTCATGTTCCGCCCCACAGGAGGGGCACCGATACTCGCTCATATTTTCGACGATGCCCAGCACCCGAATCCCCATGTCCCGCGCATAGGTGACGGATTTCTGCACCACATCCGACGCGACTTCGGACGGCGTGGTTACCACAATCGCGCCGGCCAGGTCGGGAATGAATCCGGCGATCACCGGCGGCTTGTCAGCGGCGGCGCCAGGCGGCAGGTCCGCGAGCAGGTAATCCAATTCTCCCCAGACCACATCCGCAAGAAATTCCCGGATCACGTTCATTTCCATGAGGCCCAGCCACACCGGGCTCAAGTCCATGGGTCCTTTCCAACGGACAGGCGAGGTGGCATCCAGAAAAAAATCCATCGACGCGACTTTGATGCCGAGCGGACCGGTCGGAGGCACCGCTCCTTCCGGCGTCATGGTCAAGCTGCGTCCGTGCAACCCCAACATGCGCGGGACACAAGGACCGTTCAAATCCACGTCCAAGAGCCCGACTCGGGCGCCGCGCCGGGCCAAGGCCAAGCCGAGATTCACGGTGGTCATGCTCTTGCCGACTCCGCCCTTGCCGCTCATCACGACCAGCTTGTTCTTGATCCCCGCCATGCGCGCTTGGACCTGTCGCATCTGCTCGGTGATCTGCTGGACGACCTTGGCGTCATCCGAATATTGCAGTTTGCTGAGGATCGATTTGAGATCTTTTTCGGCGGCGGTTGCCATAGGAGTCCTCGGAATTATGCGAAAAATTACGGTAGCATAGCGGTTTCTGTCGAGTCAAACCGAGCCGGCGCGCGAGCCGCGCTGTCTCGCCATTCAATCATACGAGCCGATCAAATGGAATACTGAACCGCGGGACCTGTTCCACTGGCTTCAACAAAGACGCCCCGCCGCCTTAATTCTTCAATGATCCGCCTGGCCGCCGCATCGAAATCCTGAGGGCCGGCGTAGTGCAGATCCGTGTCCCGCGGCGGGTCCTCACCGACCTTGCTCATATGCACCGCGATGACGGGAGCCGGATGGACCAGCGTCCGGATCATCTGCGCCATCTGCTGGTGAGCGATTCCAAAGGTCTTGCTCGTGGACACCACGATCAATCCCGTGTCGATCAACAGTCTGGCCACTTCTCCATAGCGACGCACCCGTTCGGCGGCGCCGGACGGGTCGGACACCGAGAGGTCGGCATCCAATCCATGCAGGAGATTTTCTCCGTCGAGCAGGTAGGCATGGCGGCGGTCCGCCACCAATAAGGACTCAACTTTCCTCGCGAGGAATGTTTTGCCCGTCTGAGCGGCCCCGGTGAACAAGACAATCGCAGCCTGATGGCCATAGTGCCGTGCGCGGTCTTCGGGCGTGACGTCTCCCCGCAACCAGGCGAAATCCCGCTGACGCGCCTCTTCACGCAAGAACTCCTGTTCATCGTGCACGAACTCGGTGACAATCCCGCCGCCCGAGATATCGTACTCGTCCACCAGAACGAACCGTCCGGTTGATTCGAACGACGCGGACAAATCAAAGGCCACCGGCGCTTTAGTGCGCAGCGTCACCTCGGCCACCTGATTCTTCGCAACAGACAGTCCGCCCTGCCGCTGGCTTAAGTCCGCCGTGTCGATGATCCGATGAATCGTCGCGACCTCGCACTCGATCTCACGGGTGGTGAGCCGCAGGTCATACTTGCGCCCGCGATCCAACGGTCGCTTCCCCAGCCAAAATAGATTGGCGCGAAACGCGGTGGAGACGAGAGGAAGATTGTCCTGATGGGACGCGATTTCTCCCCGTTCGACGAACAATTGCTCGTCCAGCGTAATGCCGACCGATTGTCCCGCGCGCGCTTCCGCCGGAGGCGGCTCAATGTTAAAGGCTTCAATTGATTTGATGTGGGCCGACTTATTCGACGGACAAAACACCAGTCGGTCACCGACCCGCAGCCGCCCGGCGGCAATTCGCCCGGCTAGGATTCGACGAGCATCGATTTTATAAACGTCTTGCACCGGGAAGCGGAGGGCTTGCTCCGATCGAGCCGCCTCTTTCTGGAACGTGCTCAAGATGTCCAGCACAGTGGGGCCGCCGTACCAGGGCATGGCCTTGCTGTGAACGGCGATATTGTCTCCAAGCTTGGCGCTGACCGGGATGACATACTGCGGCGAGACTTTGAACTGGCTGAGGTATTCCCGATATTCCTTTTCGATGCCGGCGAACACGTCCTCGCGGTATCCCACGAGATCCATTTTATTCACCACGACATCAAACTGCCGGACCCCGAGCAGCGACAGGAGGTAGCCATGTTTCTTGGATTGCTCCTTCACCCCTTCCAAGGCATCGATCAGCAGCAACGCCGCCTCCGCCCTGGCCGCGCCGGATATCATATTTTTGAGAAACTCTTTATGCCCGGGCGCATCAATGATGATGTACTGGCGGTCCTTCCAGTTAAAAAACGTCCTCGCCGTATCGATGGTAATGCCCTGCTCCTGCTCTTCGAGAAACGCGTCGAAGAGAAAGGCGTACTCGAATTCTTTGCCCTGCTGGCGGCAGATCGCCTGCACCTTCTCAAGTTTGCCTTCGGGCAGGGAACCGGTATCGGCATACAGGCGGCCGAGCAACGTCGATTTCCCGTGATCGACATGGCCCACGATGACGATGTTCAATGTTTCACTTGGGGTGGCGACTGCTTGCGTCTTGGTGTTCATGGCATTCGCGAAGGATGATCTAAAAGGCCGCTGTTCTCACCCGTCCCACCCCCGGCGCACCAACATGCGCCCCTCCACGGGCGCGGCCGCAGAGAGGGCGGCGACTGAGGCGTCCGGTTTTCGGAGCGTCGCAGGGAGACAATCGACCGAGAACAACGCCGGGGGCCTTTTTCGTCATCCGACTCACATGTAGCCGTCTTTCCGCAACAGCTCCATCCCGCGGCCTTCGTCCTGCGCTCGGCCGGCCCGCTCCGCCACGGTGGTATGTCTCAACTCTTCGATGATTTCGTCCACGGTGCTGGCGGTTGACTTGATCGGCATAGTGCAAGGCGCGCACCCCAAGCTGCGATATCTGGTGCCGTCTCCTTTATTGAGATAGAGATCCATAAAGGGAATGTTCTCGAGCTTGATGTACTCCCAGATGTTGATCTCGGTCCAGTCGAGCAGCGGATGAATGCGAATATGGGTGCCGGGTGGAAACGTGGTCTTGAATTGATCCCACAGTTCCGGCGGTTGGTCGCGAAAGTCCCAATCGCCATGCTTGTCCCGCGGCGAAAAATACCGCTCCTTGGCCCTGGTTCCTTCTTCGTCGGCCCGGACGCCCAAGATGATGCCGGTATAGCCCTTCGCTTCAATGAGTTGCTTGAGCCCGTTCGTTTTCAGCGCCGTGCAGCAGGTCACGCGGCCCATCGTGTGATTCATGCCGGCGGCCAAGGCTTCCTTGTTCTGCCCGACCACCAGGTTAAGCCGCCATTCCCGCGCAAGCCGGTCCCGATATTCAATCATGGCCGGAATCTTATAGCTGGTATCCACATGCAGAAGGGGAAACGGGACATGCCCGAAAAAGGCCTTGCGGGCGAGCCAGAGCAGCACGGTCGAATCCTTGCCCATCGACCACAGCATGGCCAGATTCTCGAAGTGTTTATAGGCCTCGCGCATGATATAGACGCTTTGGTCTTCGAGCTGTCTTAAGTGTTTCATGATTCAGCCTACTGCTCCGAGGCGGCCGGCGGATCGTTCGTGATGGGTGAGGCTGCCGCCCGCGCGCGGGCGATGGTCGCCAGCTTCCGAGCCGCGGCTCCCGTTTCCACCGCGTGCCGCGCCTCCGCCACGCAGGCCGCGATCGACGGTCCCTTGCCCGCCGCATACAGCAAGGTCGCCGCATTCAGCAGCAGCCAGTCCTTCGGGCCGCCCTGGACCTCGTTCTTGAGCAGCCGCGAAATCAATTCGGCTTCCCGGGCCCGCTGTTCCTTTGGAAATCCCGCCATCTCGCGAAAGGAAGCAAGCGTCAAGCCGGCATCTTTCGGGTGAAAGGTGGTGGGGGTGATTCGCTCGTCGCGCAGTTCCAGCATCTTGGTGACGGAAGCAATGGAAAGCTCGGGATCGCCTTCCACGCCTCGAATGACCAACGCGCGCCGACATCCAAGCATGCGAAGCGCTTCGACGGTCTTTTCAAAATACGGCGGATGGGAAAGGCCGATGACCTGGGACCCGGCCCGCGCGGGGTTCAACATACGCGCCACGGGATGAAACAGATTTCTCACGCCCAGTTGCTGTCTGAGTTCAAGCAAGCGGCTCACAGGCGGATGATAGAGGGCCACATCCAGATAGGCAAACCCCTGATCACGAAGTTCGTATCCGATTTCCGCGGAGCTCAGTTCGGTCGGCACTCCGAGCTGCCGGAGAACGGAACTGACACCCGGGCGATCGTCCGGACCGTTGGAGCCATGCATGAAAATGACGGCGCCGGCCGATGCCGCCACAATGGCCGCCGGCACGATGACATGAAACGTCTCCTGCTTGGCCGCGTAACTCGGCACATCGGTGACCGGAAGGCCGGTTACATTCGGGATCGGCGGAATATATGGCCGCGCCTGAGCCGTAAAGGCCGCCAACTCCGTGACCGACTCCGTTTTGAACCGCATCGCCACGAGAAAGCCGCCGATCTGCTCAGGCGAGGCCGCTCCTTCTATGAGCAACCGCATG
>DASSBQ010000345.1:0-5205 GCA_035698625.1 Nitrospiraceae bacterium | reverse complement strand
GTCAAAATGAACAACCGTCCGCCGCGTTCAACTATAAATTTCTGTGCATGATTCAACTGGAAGCCGGAGCCCACCCGGCCTACCGGCTGCTCCGGGATACCGTGAAAGCGGGACTCAAGCGCCATGAGGTTCCTTTCCTGGATCTGGAGGAGATGGACGTCATTACGGACGACATGTTCCTTGACCTGGTGCATCCAAATGCAGCCGGCCATAGGATAATGGCCGATGTCGCAGCGAAAAAGATCACTCAAGACCGCATGTTGCCCGCTGAAGGCATGCGAAAAGTGCGTTCACTCGAAGACGTGGCTATTGCTTCGAGTGATGGTTCTCAAACTGCTCCCCGTTCATCGATAATGTGCCGCCGCCCGCCACATCGTTCGCTCCTCTGTTCCTTGCTCCTCCACAGTGACGAAGAGATGCGCGTGAGAATAGGCAATACTCCGACAATCATTTCAAGAGGAGTTGTAAAAATCGTTGGGCGGATGCGCTCGGGATCGTACCCTTACGGATACAGGTGTATCGATATGGATAACGGCCATCCGCCCCCACGGCGGAGAAGGAAGCGCTCTAAGTATGCGACCTATCGAGCAAGGTGCATTTGCCTGATGCGTGACTTGGTTCGGTATTGAAGTTGCTTGCCTAGGAGACTGTCCGGCATTGCTCATGTCTATTGCCTTGTCCCGTGCAACGTTTCAGCCATGAAGCCATTCATTCCTTCAGGCAGGCACACAGGCACTTCGAACTCTCCAGTTGGCGCTCCAGCGGGGATGGTCACGGGCCGATTCAGACGTGGTATGGATTCTTATTGTGGACATGGATCCCGGCCACGATTCGTCGAACACATCGACTCAACCAAATCTACAAGAGGGCTACTATGGCGCGCGCTTTTCATGAATTCACGGCGGACGAATTTCGCCATCTACTTGCAGAATTTCCCTTTACCCGGCTGATCAACGCGGTTCATCTCCATCACACCTGGCGGCCGAGGCAGAAAGACTATAAGGGCCTGGAGACGATCGTCTCCATGTGGCGCTACCATACGGAGGAAAAAGGTTGGTCGGATATCGCGCAACACCTGACGATCGCTCCGGACGGGACGGTCTGGACCGGACGAAATTGGAATGCTCCGCCCGCAAGCGCCGCCGGGCACAATGGAAGCGAAGCGTTCGGACCGTTCATGATTGAAATGATCGGGGATTTCGACAGCGACCAGGATCGTCTTGAAGGCGACCAGCGAGAGGCGGTGGTACGGGTGGTCGCCTGCCTGCTCACCCGGTTCGACTTATCGGTCGAAGCCGTTCGGTTCCACAATCAGATGTCACATAAGAGTTGTCCGGGATCCTCGGTGAATTATCGGTCGTTCCTCAATGAAGTCCGAACATGCCTGACCGAATCGGCCAGGCCGGCGGAGGCAGCCGGAGGCGGAGCACGCGTTGTGGAGGAGCGGCCCTTTGGGACCGAAGCCCTGCTCATTCATGAGGCGCTGGAGGCGGTCGGGACGGCGGCCCGTTCAACCGATGCCTGGGATGCCGAGTTGCCGGAGGAAGGTGATCGCGAACGTTATGAGCGGTTCATCTCGGCGAGCACCGGGCGCGTCGTTTCGCGAGGCAGTGGTGATGGCGCCGGACGGCTCACCCCGGACATCCTCCATGAGCTGCGACAGCATGTGGTCAATCTCAATCAAGGACAGTTTTCGAACGACGGTGTGTTCCAAACGCAACGCGCCGACATCGATGCGATGTTTGACGAGCATCTCATCCGATGGCTGAATGATCGCCCCGCGCGCCCAGGCGAGGCGAAGAAGATCGTCTTCTATGCGCACGGGGGGCTCACTTCGGAAGCCGATGGGCTCTGGATGGCTCACCAACAGCTAGGGTGGTGGAAGGCGAACGGCGTCTATCCGATCCATTTCGTATGGGAGACAGGCTTTCTGGAAACCCTCAAGCAGTTGTTGGCTCGCTCCGGGCGTGAAGTTCCGAGAGCCGTCCCCAGGGACTTCTGGGATTTCACGTTCGACCCGGCTATCGAGGCCTTTTGCCATACGTTCGGCGGCGTGACGATTTGGTCGGGGATGAAACGCAGCGCTGAGCGGGCCGTCGCCTCCAACGGTGGGGCCCTCTATGTGGCCAAGAAGGTCAAGGCGCTCTGCGATAGCCGGGGCTCCGAGATCGAGCTTCATGCCGTCGGGCACAGCGCCGGATCGATTTTCCATTCTCACTTCATCCCGGCCGCCCTGAGCCTGGGGACTTCTCCGTTCACCACTCTACAGTTCCTCGCGCCCGCGATCACGGTTGATAGCTTCCTGGATCAAATGGGCGGCCATCTCGGCCGGGGAATCCAACGCCTCACGCTGTTCACGATGAATCAGGATTTGGAGAAGGCCGACCATTGCGGCGGAGTGTATCACAAGTCTCTCCTCTACCTGATCCACCATGCGCTGGAGGCGGACAAGAAGACCCCGATCCTTGGCCTCGAAGTCTCACTGCGCGAAAATGGGGCGGTGAGGAAGCTGTTCGGGCTGGACGGCGCGCCTGCACCGCATGGAGAAGTCATTTGGTCGAAAACGTTGGGAACCATGGGACGAAGCGCCAGCACATCCATCAGCCACGGAGGTTTCGACAATGATGCGCCGACCATGAACAGTGTGGCTCGGCGTATCGTGAAGGTTCATGGCAGCGACAGTGATGCACTGAAACAGGACTTCCCCCTTGAGGCGACTCGCGCGGTCCGCGACATCTGGGTGGCCCCAAGGACGTGGCCTGAAGACGTAGAGGAGATGAGACGCCCGGCTCGGCAGAGCCAATCGGTCGGCCTCGGGGGTGCTGCACGAGTCACGCCGATGGACGGGATTGCGCAAATGCGTGCGGGGCAAGCCATGGCAGGCGGCATGCCGGCCGGCCGGCGACGGGCCTTATGTGTTGGGATTGACCGCTACCCTCGGGCGCCGCTGGCCGGCTGTGTCGCGGATGCGCAGGAGTGGGCCGAAACCTTCCGGCAGCTCGGATTCGAGGACCCGGTGTTGCTCCTTGACGAGGGGGCGACAAGAGGAGCCATTTTGGACGCGTTGCAGGAGTTGATCGCAGCGAGTTCCTCCGGCGACGTGGTCGTCTTTCAGTATGCCGGGCACGGTACTGAGCTGCCCGACGAGGATGGGGAGGATGAAACGGGGCAGGATCAAGCCCTCTGTCCGATCGATTTTACCGAAGGAAAGTTTGTGGTGGATGACGATGTCGCGGCCGTCTTCCGTGCCATTCCTGCTGGCGTCAATGTAACGTGTTTTATCGATTGCTGCCATTCCGGGACCATCACGCGCTTTGCCGTCGGCGGCCCATCCGGCGACGGGGGCGGTGATCGCCGGGCCCGCTTTCTGGCCGCCACCTCCGCGATGAAACAGGCCCACCGCGATTTCCGCCGGCGGATGGGCGGCGCGCGCGCGAGTGGCGCACGCGGTCCGGAAACCATGTGCGAAGTGACCTTTTCCGCCTGCTTGCCGTCGGAAGTCGCCTACGAAAGCGATGGGCACGGAGACTTTACAGTTCGTGCGACCAGAATCCTCCGTGCGGGAATTGCCGGCTTGACACATGGACATTTCCAGGAGCAGGTGACGCGGGCGTTCGGGGAAAGGCCGCAGCAACACCCGACGCTGGACTGCGCCCCAGACGCCGGCACGCGGCTCTTGCTTCAATCCCTGGTTGGGACCATGGCGGGCAAGCCGGCCAATGTTCCGGCAGGCAACGGAAAGCCGGCACCCGTGGCGGCCGTAAACGGCTCGATCACCGTCGAATCGGACACCTTCGCTCAACTGCTGAAAGCGTTGACCACGTTGCTGGAGGTGAAAGCCAAGTCATGACTGATCGGCTGGAAAGGATCATCCCGTCCACGCCTCAGGCAAGCGCGGCGATTGCGCAAAGTCAGCAAGAGTCCCCCGAGGTCATCGGAGACGTTTTCAGCAATGGGCGGGTGTTGTTTCGGATCGGTGACGGTGTGCATCACGGCGCGCATATGCGTCCCCATCAGAAGCAGAAAGGTGATCCGCTGTTTCGTCCTTTGAGAATCTACACATTGGATCCCTCCGCTTCCCGCCTGCATGGAGCCATTGCTCAGATCAATATCCCGTACGAGCCGCTTGAGCCAGGACCGCGGGGAGCGGTTCTGGAGGTCGATAACTACGACGGCGCGGCAAACACCCGGTATCGGCAGGTCGATCTCGATGATCCCTTTCTTCTAATGAAGGACGGACGGGACCCGTCACCTTCGGATTCCATGTTCCATCAGCAGATGTGTTATGCGGTGTGCAGTACAATTTACGGTGCGTTTAGATCCGCACTGGGACGAGATGTGCCATGGGGTTTCGATACCGGCAAGGAACATCGCGCTCGGCTTCGAATTCGGCCTCATGGGTTCCGCGGCGAGAATGCGTTTTACGATAAGGAGCGAGGCGAGCTCTCCTTCGGCTATTACAAAGGGAGCGACAAGGCGACCGGTCGCAATCTTCCTGGCGGTTGGATCTTCACCTGTCTGTCCCATGACATCATCGCGCATGAAATGACGCACGCGGTCCTGGATGGGTTGCGTGCTCACTTCACCCATCCCAGCGGCCCGGATGTTCTCGCGTTTCATGAAGCGTTTTCCGACCTTGTCGCGATCTTCCAACACTTCGGTTACAAAGAAGTCGTTCAGGCCGCTATCCGACAATCGCAAGGGGATTTGCGCCGAGCCGATCTGCTCGGGACGCTCGCTGAACAATTCGGGCACACTACGGGATCAGATCGGCCGCTGCGCACCGCTATCGATGTCGTCAATGATTACGGTATTCCCTCCACGTCCTATCAAGATGCCGGAGCCGAACCCCATCGGCTTGGGTCGGTGCTGACGTCGGCCGTGTTTGAAGCCTTCACGACGATCTTTAAAAGGAAGACCGAGCGATATCTCCGATTAGCATCAGACGGACGCGGGATCCTGCCGCCGGGAGAACTGCCGGCGGATTTGAAGGAAATTCTCGCCAAGGAAGCCAGTCAGCTCGCCGGGCAATTCTTGAATATCTGCATCCGCGCCGTCGATTACTGCCCGCCGGTCGATCTTCGACTGGGTGAGTACCTGCGCGCGCTGCTGACGGCCGACTATGACCTCGTTCCGGACGACGAGTGGGGATATCGGGAAGCGCTCGTGCGCGCGTTCCGCAGACACGGCGTGCAGGTCGAAGGG
>DASSBQ010000344.1:0-9539 GCA_035698625.1 Nitrospiraceae bacterium | reverse complement strand
GCCACCAGAAACCCGTTTCGTTGCGCTTTGGGGGCACGGTCGATACGTGGCGAGGTCGATTCCGGCCTTGTCGGTCGAAGGAGACACCACGAAATCGACAGGTCTGGGATCCTTTTTGGGCATCTTCGTGTGCAATGAGCTAGCCAACCCTGTCCGAAGCACCGACACCAGCTCACACCATTGTGCACCGCTTTCACAACAGCGATGTTAAGGACCCGTTTGACGCCGTCCTTTCACTGGAGCGGTGATGAAGCCAAGACACTTTGTCTCACCACGGACACCCTATCCTTTTTGCCTGTGTCCTCAATCATCAGATAGAGTCCTGGACGCGTATATCTGTCGCACTCAGAAGTGCCATCACTTCCCCTGTCGGCACAGCGATACGTACTTATTGACCATTGCGTCGGTTGTCATCCCAACCTTCTCTTCACATTAGGATTGCCGATTACAGCGTTAACCTTCTTGACTCATTTAGTCTTCCTCTTCGCGGTTAGTGGTCAGGACCTGCAACATCAGACAACATAGCCGTTCCCTCTTCTGGTCAAACAACGATCGATATCGAATTCCGGTCGCACAATACCCGGTGAGTCGGCATTTAAATGCCTATCTAACATCCCGGGTGCTACCCACAGTTCCACGCGTCAATTGCCGGCTGCGCCGGCCTTGTCACAGCCGAACGGATCGCCCAGCACAGATTCAGTATGCAGAGCGCACCGCCATTCACTCTCTTTCTTTATCCAGGTCGAAGCGTCGGCAGCTTCGAGGCTCATCGGCTTCCCATCGATCTTCAGTTCCTCCCGCACCTTGTAAGCGATCACCGCCACGTCGGGATGAGGAAACTCGACGTGTACGTCGTCGAGTGAGAATTTGCAGAGCTCCCAATTTCCTTCGGACATCATTTTGGCAAAGGAAATGACATCCATGGTGGAAGCACCTTGCGCACCGGTGACAATCGCACCGGTGACAATAATGCGATCTGGGAGCATCGACGTGGCCTTCTCGATATCCTTGTCTATCATTGTCTGCCAGAATCATGTTCCAGATCGATAACCGTCTTTTCATTCGCTTTCGGCATAAGAAACCTCCTCTACTCGCTCATAACGCTTGGCTAGTGCCCAGCAAGCCGATTCCGCTTTCAATCGCGCGACATCGATACTGCCGAGCTGAGCGAGGCTGTCCGGGGATCGGCGGCGGCATTGGTCCCATGATTCGACATGCTTGCCCGACAAAGCCGTTAAGCCTGAACCGCGCGCTCGACGTCAGCGATGATGATCTTCTTCATCGAGAACATGGCTTGCATCGCTCGCGATGCCTTGGTGTCATCTGGATCTTGCACAAGTTCGAGAAGCCTCGAGGGGGCGATCTGCCAGGATAGGCCGAACTTGTCGGTTAGCCAGCCGCACGGTCTCTCGGAACCCCCTGCGGTGAGCCTGCTCCAGAGTTCATCGATCTCTGCCTGCGTCTCGCACTCTACTAACAACGAAATGGAATCGTTGAACTTCTCCTGCGGGTCGCCGTTGAGGGCTAGAAACTCTTGCCCGGCAAGCTCGAACTTGCAAACCATGACCGAGCCTTTCTTGCCCGGTACGGCCGAGTTGTAGTGGCTGATCGAGATGATCTTGCTGTCCGGGAACACGGACACGTAGTAGTTCGCTGCCTCTTCAGCCTCGTGGTCGTACCAGAGAAAGGTCTTAATCTTCTGTTTGATCTTGGCCATCTGTTCTTCTCCTTGTGACCTTCGCCGTCATGCCGTGCTTGACACGACGTGCGGATGGGTTCGTGAGATAGTGGCTGGCCCGTCAGGCAACGGACGAACCATGCGCCTCAGCGCTAGAGAGAAACCTCCGAATCTTGGAACATCAGATCACGATCGTCGGAAGTGGGAGCCACCCACAAAATCTGCCGGCGAGGCCGGTGGCAGTTGCCTGAAGTCGCATTGAGTCGCCCAGATTCCGCTGACGACTCCGAACAGCCTACCGCCTGGAAGAGCGTTTTCCTAGCTGCGGAGGTCGGCGGCCCCGCCGGTGAGCACCTGATCAGCGGCCTTGTCGCAGCTGCAGCCGGTTGCCGTCGCGATCCTGGAACACCGCGATAGAGCCCCAAGGGTACTCGAGCACCTCCGTGTCGAACTTCACGCCGCGCGACTACGTTGAATAGGTGGTGTGGTAGACGATCCGCCCTTGAGCGCGAAAGCACTCAGGCTCATCCTCTCCCGCGCAGTCTTGTGATCAATCATGTTTATCCCCTTGCAAGTTTGGCAAACACCACGCTGTTTTGATCTTGCAGAGTCTTTGAAGCATCTCGCCATATTCGTTATTGAGGGCTTCCTTCTCCGTCGAATCTAGAGGCTGCACAATGAATCCATGTGGCCCCGGCATGATGATATGAGGATACATACCGCCCAGTTTCCCACCACCTATGTCTTCTTGGGACACATTGGGGGCGTAGTACATGACGTGTGGATGGTTCGAAGTGATGACCTTGTCAATCTCCTCAGGGTTAAAATACGTCCTCAGCACTGGAGACAGCATGTATGAGATGCCGGCTCGATCCGGCGCCCTGTAATATCCTGTCTTGTAACGATCTTGGATGGTTTTCTTGAGTTCTCCTGGAGGAGTTCCCTTGGCCTGCATTTCCGCTGCGTCGAAGAAGACCAGCACGTGCGCCTTGGATCCCGCTTGATCAAAGGAAATTGGGTAGAGGATGTCGTCTCGATACTCCGTGAAGGGCCAGGATCCCCTGAACGTATCGTCACCGGTTCGAGCGACGAAGGCGTGAAATTCATTGGTACCCGTGCGAGCAACTTCGAAGCCCTTCGAAGGATTCAGAACGTACACTGTGGCATTGTCTCTGAGATGCGCTGGCAGTGCGCTCAGGGCCACCTGAATTTCCAAATCTCGAGGCAGTGGCTCGATTCTATTCTGCCTACTTTCCGCGCTTGCTATCACCGAGAACAAAAGGCCCGCAACTACTATCACTGTCTGAATCTTTGTCATCCCAACCTCCTTACCGCCGTTAGATTCGCCCCCATGGCTACTCTGCCGCCGCACCAGCTCGTCGCTGCGCTGCGTAAGATCCTCCTCCAGCTGCTCGATCCGCGCTGCGAGCCAAGCTTCACCTGTTCCGATTATGTGCTTCCTCATTGCTGGTATCTCCTTCCTTCGAATGTCTTCAGTGTTCGTCTCATCCGCCACGTTCAGTCACTTCATGCGCCGGCATCAATTCACGCTTCCGTTCACCGCCCATCCTTCGTTGCCGCTCATGAAATAGATTTCCTTGCCGGTCGTGAGATAGATTAACGCCTGGCATCCCAGCGGTGGGAGTGACAAGTGTGGCGCGATTCAGATGGACTGGTTAATCACGACCGCGGCGCGTGCGCTTGCCGCGGGTGATCCCCTTGGTGCGCTGAACCGGGTGGCCTTGCGCGAGGACGCGCCTGCGCTCGCGCTTCGAGGCATCGCGATGGCGCAGCTCGGCGATCTCGTTCGAGCCAAGGCACTCGTGCGACGTGCGGCGCGCGCCTTCGGTCCGAAAGAGGCCGCGGCCCGCGCGAGGTGCGTCGTTGCCGAGGCTGAGATCGCGCTCGTCTCGCGCGAGCTGGGCTGGCCTGCGAGGGCGCTCGACGCAGCGCGGGCGACACGACCGGGTGAACGCCGCGCACGCGCGGTATCTCGAGGTCCGGTGCCTCCTTTTGATCGGGCGCCTCAACGAGGCCGAGCGTACTCTTGCCGACCTGGATCCCGCGCCCTTTCCGTCCTCCTCAATGGTCGCCCACGAGCTGGCTGTTGCGGGGATCGCGATGCGACGTCTGCAGACGAAGGCGGCGCGGGCGGCGCTCGCTCGGGGCCGATCGCGCCGCGCGCCACGCCGGTATCCCTGCGCTGACGGCGGAGGTGGAGCGCGCGTCCCTCGTCCTGAACACGCCCGCGGCGCGCCTGATTGCGCGTGGCGAGGAGCGACTCCTCGTGCTCGAGGAGGTCGAAGCGTTGCTGGAGTCGAAAGCATTCATCGTGGACGCGTGCCGCCATGTCGTGCGTGACGCACGCATGGTGGTCTCGCTCGCAAAGCGTCCGGTATTGTTCGCGCTCGTACGCGCGCTGGGCGAAGCCTGGCCGAAAGACGTGCCGAGAGATCTCCTCCTTGCACGGGCATTCGGAGCGAAGGTCGCCGATGAATCCCATCGCGCCCGGTTGCGCGTCGAGATCGGGCGGCTTCGCGCGATGCTTCGGGCGCTGACCGGCGTGAGCGCGACGAAGCGCGGGTTTGCACTGGCGCCGCGCCGCGCACGCGAGGTCGTCGTGCTGGCGCCGCCTGTCGATGGGGAGCGCGCCGCTGTGCTGGCCTTCCTGGCCGACGGGGAATCGTGGTCGAGCTCGGCCTTGGCGCTTGCGCTTGGAGCCAGCCAGCGCACCGTGCAGCGGGCGATCGACTCGCTTGTGGCAGCAGGCAAGGTGCAGTCGTTCGGCCGCGGGCGAGCTCGTCGTTGGACGACCCCGCCTGTGCCGGGATTCACGACGACTTTGTTACTCCCCGCTGCCTCTGCCCACTGAGTAAGATGGACGCATGAATCGATCAAGCGCCGAGATAGTCCGTGAGTATGGACCCTTTCCGGGATCCGACAACGTGCATGGAGTCACGTATGACGGCCGGCACGTCTGGTTTGCTGCTGGAGACAGACTGATCGCCTTCGATCCCGCGAGCGGGGAGACGCTGCGCTCGATTGATGTTGCCGCGGATGCCGGAACGGCCTTCGACGGCCGGCACTTGTTTCAGATCGCCGAGGATCGCATCCAGAAGATCGATCCGAAGACCGGCCGTGTGCTCGCCACAATCCCGGCGCCCGGCGGTGGCGGTAACTCGGGGCTCGCGTGGGCCGAAGGGGCACTCTGGGTGGGGCGGTATCAAGACCGGAAGATCCATCAAGTCGATCCCCAAACAGGGACGGTTCTTCGCACCATCGAATCCAACCGTTTCGTCACCGGGGTCACCTGGATCGACGGGGAGCTTTGGCATGGCACCTGGGAAGATGACGAGAGCGAATTGAGGCGAGTCGATCCTCGGACGGGAGAGGTTCTGGAGAGGCTTGAGATGCCGCCCGGAGTGGGTGTGTCGGGGCTCGAGTCCGACGGCGGCGATCTGTTTTTCTGCGGAGCAGCGGCAAGGTCAGAGCCGTCCGCCGGCCAAAACGAGCGTCCGTACGTCGACAGTGACTTCGCTTATGTCGCTGACGACTCCTCATAAATCTATGCGGAAGATGGAACGCACAATCGCCGATATCTCTGACGAGTTGGCGACCGCACCGGTTGCTCGAGAGAACGACAATGCCGCCATTCGCAGGATTATTTTATGCAGACTTGATTAGACCCCCGACATTCCCCTAGTCTCCGTTCATGGAGGCTGCCGGTTCGCCGACCCACCAGAATCTCCGCACGAACATTCCCCAACGACTTGATCGCCTTCCCTGGTCACGCTGGCATTGGCTTGTCGTCACCGCCCTTGGTGTGACCTGGATGCTGGATGGATTGGAGGTGACGATCGTCGGCGCGCTTGGTTCCGTGCTGACGCATCCCAACACGCTCCATTTAACCGAAGCGGAAGTCGGGCTTACGGCTTCCGCGTATCTGGCCGGATCCGTCTCCGGCGCGCTGTTGTTCTCGTACCTGACCGATCGGCAAGGCCGCAAGAAATGGTTCACGAGGACTCTCATGCTCTATTTGGCCGCCACGGTCATGACGGCTTTCTCGTGGAATCTCTGGACGTTCATGATTTGCCGTTTCTTTGCAGGGGCAGGAATCGGCGGTGAATATTCGGCGATCAATTCCGCGATCGATGAGCTGATTCCCGCGCGAGCCAGGGGCCACACCGATCTCGCAATCAACGGAAGTTGGTGGCTCGGCACCGTCGTCGGCGCCCTACTTACGATCCCATTGCTCGATCCGTCGCTGATTGCCGAACAATTGGGATGGAGGCTCTGTTTCGGCTTCGGGGCCGTGCTGGGGCTGGGCATGATTATCGTCAGACGCTATCTTCCTGAAAGCCCGCGTTGGTTGATGACTCATGGACGCGTGGAGGAAGCAGAGCGGATCGTTCGCGGCATTGAAGACCAGATTACCGAAGAAGAGAAGATTGAGCGGCTGCCCGAACCTGAAGGGTCTATCGTCATCAAGCCAAACCCTCACATCACGCTCCTCACCGTGGCGCGGGAACTGTTTCGCTCTTACCCCAGCCGTACCGTGTTGGGGGTCTCCCTGATGATTACGCAGTCCTTTCTCTACAATGCCGTGTTCTTTACCTATGCGCTGGTGCTCAGTAAATTCCACCAGGTCGCTCCGCAGTCGGTCGGCTGGTACCTGTTGCCGTTCGCCGTGTTCAACTTTCTGGGGCCTCTGCTCCTTGGCCGGTTCTTTGATACCGTAGGCCGACGGATCATGCTCACCGGCACCTACGGTATTGCGGGGGTTCTGCTCGCCTTTACGGGTTATCTGTTTGCGCAGAATCACTTGACCGCAGTCACCCAGACGATGGCCTGGTCGGTGACGTTTTTCTTTGCTTCCGCCGGCGCCAGCGCCGCCTATCTGACGGTGAGCGAGATCTTTCCTCTCGAAATCCGCGCCATGGCCATTGCCTTCTTTTTCGTTGTGGGACAAGGAGCCGGCGTGCTGTCACCCTGGGTCTTTGGCCACTTGATTCAATCCTCGGCTTCCAGTGTCTTTGTCGGCTATCTCGTGGGAGCCGCCTTCATGATCGGCGGGAGCCTCATCGCGTTTGTGTATGGCGTGGATGCGGAACGGCGGTCGCTTGAAGATATTGCGAAACCGCTGTCTGCCGCCGAGGGTTGAGGCGGACGCCCAGAACAAGGGCTGCTCATGAGCACGGCGCTCATTTAGTGGAGCGGCTGGAATAGGGCGGGGGAAAGAAAACGGAGACGAATGACAGGTCGTGCTCCCACAGCCACAGGCCGAGGAAGAAAATCATCGCGATGGCAGGCGTGATCAATGCCAACGGGAATGTAATATCAGTGACACGAAGCGGAGAGGGCGACAGGGGGCACGCGCCCTCCTTGCCCTGTTTGACGGTTCGAAGCAGCCTCGCTGCATTCTTCGCATGGCATTTGATGCCGAACGAGAACGCGTCGCCAAAGATCGGAATACTTCCGACCAATCCGTTGATGGCGAGATGTATCGCCATGGTGACCATTGTGCCAGATGAAACATTTAGCCGGCGGGCAATGAACAGAATGACCGCCCCCCAGGCGGTCACAAAACTGTCCCCCACCAATGGGAGCAATCCAATCAAAGGATCAAGGCCGAATCGCATCCTTGTGCCCGGAATATGAAACGCGTCATCCAAGAGGTGCGCGAGTCGTTCGGCATGTACTTCGGTATAGCGGATGGATTTCATCATCTTATCGTATCGGCGCACCAGCCCTTGTACCAGTAGACATGATGATCAGCCGCGGCTCGCCGCTGGAGAATGGAAGGCAACCGCCGGAAACGAAATACGGTCAGGAGTGAGGGGGTGCGGTCTGACGCAAAGGAGACTCCTGGATACAGCTGCCATGTCCCATGCCTGCCGCCCCCTGCCGGAGATGGGGCATGTACGCGCTGTTGCAGTCGAGACAGTGGGCCATTGAGCCACGCGTCCGGGGAAATCAATCACGTATTTGATCGGCTTTTATGGTTTCAAAGGAATTTCGATCACCAGCCCGCCCATCACCTCGTTGACTCGAAAATCCTTCTTTGGGCTACCGGGATGCGCATTGTGGCAATCGATGCAAGCCTGCGTGACGGCGCGATCCGCATAAATTGCTTGGAAATAGGGCTGGTCTTCGATCGTGACGGTCTTGGTGAAGGCTCGCTCAGGACGTTGCCGTACCGTCTCCAAGCCGGTCTTTTCCCCTTCGTCGGCCGGAGCATTAGCCGGGTTGATGGGCCACAGACTGATCAGCCGATAGCGAACGCTGGTTCCCGTCATTCTCGCCAATTCGCTTGCTTCATGGAGAAATTGCGCGGGCAGCGGCAATGATGCCTTGTCTGCGCGCCACGTTTCCGCGGCCTTCGTGCCGCCCTGCTTCTGGAGTCGCTCGACCACATGGATCGTATAAAAGGTTCGATCGGATTCGATCACCGCATGGATGAAGTCCGCTACCGTTTCTGGAGGTATACCGGGAGTGTCTCCTTTGGCGCTGCCGGGGCCCAGGAGCAGGGTCCAACATGTTCCAAGAATTATGACCGCGGTGCCCAGCCTCTGCCTCATAGTTCTTCCCTCCGGGTTAGTTCACTGAGTTTCCATTATGGTCGCTCTTCAGGATCAGATCAAAGGCGGACGGTCCGGGGGCAGCAGATGAAACGGTCGGGAAAAGGTCGCGGAGATCTCTACGGCCGCTCTTGACCGTCCGGATGAACCGGCGACTCGGTGTTGCGAGCCTTGGGGAGATGTTCGTCGGACAGCATCTGATCACGGATCTGGGCCAACGCATCGCCGAATGCGCGATTGAGCCGTCCGCCCGGTCGGACCTCGTCGTTCGGTGTGAAATCCTCCACGAACGTCGCCCGTCCGACATATGTTCCCACGAGCTGTCCCGTAGGGTTCAGCAACATCATCGTCACTTGCACTTCCCCGTTGCTCATGTACGTATTAAGCCTGAATAGGCCGGCCAGCTTATCCGAGTAATAGGGAACGTAAGTCCATAGTTTGCGACGGTCATGCTCATAGAAGCGTTCGATACGGCCGGTCAGAACCAGATCGGGATCCGGATCATAGAGACTGATCCGGCGAAAGACGCCGTTGGACGAGAATTCCTTGAGAATTTCAGCCGTAATGGCATTGCTCATTTTGGAGGGGGGCTTGTTCACATAGTCTTCCGCTAGCACGCCGTACGTCGAGTGTCCCGAGCGCAAATTCTCCGCAGCCTGAAGAGGGTGGAGTTCGACATTGGCATCGATGGACCGGTCGAACGTCGGAGGGGGCATGGCGAGCTGAGGTTGATATTTTGTAGAGCAGCCCCACGCCGGCACGGCAAGGAGTATGATGGTCAGACTATGATGTAGCCAGGGGAAACGTCTCATACGTGAATCCTTCCATTCTTCCCCGTGGAGAACAACTAGGAAAACCCCGCAGAACGACAAGGGACACAGGAAAGAAGATGCCTCTATTGGCGTTACTGCCGGCCGGCCAAGCGTTTGATTTTTGTCGGTCCCCCAAGTGAGAATGAGAGAGCAGCGACGGGGTTCCGCTCATCGTGTAAATTGGCGGCGCCCGTCACGGATTTAAACATTGCCGAACAGTGTGACCGGACCGAAGTAGCAGGCGAAGAAAAATCGTTGGAAACTGTGGAACACCTGTGGATGCCGTGTTAATGAACTGTGTATCGCCGCCGGCATGGGGCGCACTTTTTACGAACCTGCGAGATGGATCACCGAATGTCCTCATGATGACTAATCCTCACGGGCTGCGCATCGTTCGATGAGTGAACCGACCGAATTGCTTGTCACGGCCGGCGAAGGCATCAAGCGGTTGGATCTGTTCCTTGCCAACCG
>DASSBQ010000343.1:0-15125 GCA_035698625.1 Nitrospiraceae bacterium | reverse complement strand
CTCTGCCGCTTGCTATCCTTTCCGTAGTGGCTCAAGTCCTTACCAAGGAGGCTTCATGACGGCACGGTATAGTCTACGGAAGGCGGTCGAGGGCAGCGCGTGTATAGTGGCGGAGGGACTCCTCGGCAATGGCCGAGTCTTAGACATGTCGGTGCCTGGCTGTCTGGTCGAAACGGGACTGCAGCTGAAGGTCGGACAGTTCCTGCGACTACGCATCATGTATGCTGGCGTGAAACCACTGGGCATTGGCCTCGCCGTCGTCCGCTGGGTCAATGGGCGTCATGCCGGGATCGAATTCATTCGTATGTCGGAAGAAGACCAAGCGCGCTTGCGATGGCACGTCGGCTATGTGGAGCATCGCCGGGGCACCGGTTCGGTATGGAGCGAGCGGGTCATGTGGACAGGTATCTCGGGAGTGTAAGGATGCCGAGGCGCAGTTCCGATCTTTATGCGATCTACCGAATCGACCATAAGGGGTCTCGAACACATTCCGGCTCGTGACGCTCGAGTGGCGTGGCCGTATCTACCGTCGTCGCTTTAGCGATGGGCTGCACGGAGGTTAGGGTAAGGCTTTGATGGCTGCCAAGACGTACCGCGACCGCTTAATCTTCTCGACTGTCTGTCTTATCGCGCCATGAGCTGTGCGCGATCCGAAAGCGCAACAAAAAGTCCGGCATCTCCGGAAATCAGGCGCCAGGCATTAAAGAAACTTCCCAATCGACTGCCCATGCACTGTGTAAGCCATTGATTATCGTTCGCTGACCTCTTCTGCTTGGCCTAGCTTCATGTCTACATCAACTTCAGTGCACTACGATCGGCAGATGCCGACGACTTGCTCCCCTGCCGATCCAACAACAGCGTCCGGGTCCGATCCAACTTGATGGGAATGTCGAGCATCATCTTTTTTTGGGCAGTGGGTCAAACTGCGAAAGCATGGTGAATGCTTCACGAATGCGCCGATCGACGACCGCGGTGATCCGAACCGGGAGCGGGCCGTCCTCCATTTCCTGGCCGATCAACGGCGCCAGGGCACCTGATCGCCGGAGGGAATCGGTCCGCCGTGGATTGCTTGGACGATAATTGGAACAGGAGCAAAATGAGGACTGCCGCATCTCGGCAAATCTAAGTCTTTGCTTTCTGAGCAAACACCGTCGCGTCGCAGGCGATGTATTTGATTTGCTTCATGGGGACGATAATGACTTCCTTCGCGGAATCGACTTCCAATACTTCCATGTCTTCGCTGATCGTGTGCCGCACAGCATCCCTTACGACCAGCTCTTGATTATCCACAAAGACTACCTTCACCCAATATTGCACGATTCATTCTCCCCGCTAGAAGTGGACTCCCGGCCCAGTTCATGTGAACGCTTCGTCGCCGCCTCGACTGCCGACATGAGGGTCGCCCGTACCTTGCCATTTTCCAGTGCACGGAGACCGGCGATGGTGGTCCCACCCGGCGAAGCCACCCGATCCTTGAGCGCCGCCGGATGCTCTTGATGCGATATCACCATACGGGCTGCTCCCGCGACGGTTTGTGCCGCAAGCGCGGCAGCCGTATCACGCGGCAATCCCATCATCACCCCGCCATCCGCCAGGGCTTCTATCATCATGTAGACATACGCTGGACCGCTGCCGCTGAGTCCGGTCACCGCATCCATCAAGCGCTCGTCTATCACAACCACTTTACCTACCGATTCGAAGAGCTCACGGACGGCGGCCTGATCTTCCGGGGCCAGCTGATCGGCGTACGCCAGCGCCGTCATGCCGTCCCCGATGATGGATGGTGTATTGGGCATGGCCCGGACAATGCGCCCGGTGAGGTCCACTCGCTGCGCGATCCGAGCGATGGGATATCCTGCCGCTACCGACACGATAATGGTGTCGGAACCGATGGCCGGCCCGATCTCTTCCAAGACCTGGTCGAGCCGTTGAGGCTCGACGGAAAGCACAATGACGTCGGCCTGCGTAACGGCGCTTCGATTGTCATCGGATGTCGTGACCCCAAACCGGCTCGCAAGCAACTCGCGACGCGCGGCAATAATGTCCGTGGCCACGAGCTGTTCCGGCCGCGCTCGGTGGGTCCGCAGCAGCCCTGCGATCAAGGCTTCGGACATGTTTCCGCCTCCGATGAAAACGATGCGTTTTTCTTTCAACATGGGCGGTCGATTATACTGTCCACGCGCCAAATCCTTCAACTTGCAGCTTGCCGAGTCAATCGCCGGTCCGGTAGAGTGAACTCAATAAGGTGGCGCACCAAGGAGGCAGCCATGAAGGCACTTATTTGGGCCTGTTCATTTCTTTTATTGATCGGTCTTGTCACGGACAGTTGGGCACGCCGCGAATCGTTAACCCCCGAACAGAAGAGCCAGCTTGAAAAGATCCAAACCGTACTGGCCGATGTTCTGGCGATTTCAGACAAAGGCGCGGTTGATCCGGAGCCGCTCCGTCAGGTGGTCGTCGCTCGGATGAAAGAATTCGGCTATGGGGTCACCACGGACAGCGGCCAGCCACACGATGTCTTGTTCCGGGTCAAGTGCGAACAGCATAAGACCTGGGAAGGGACGACCAATATGGGGAGCGATGCCGATTTACCCGATTCTCCATCGCGAGTGTGGAAAGGGCCGGCCTGCCAATTGTCTTACCTGTTGAACGGCAAAAAAATGGGATGGCGCAAAGAGGTCCGGACAGATTTTTCCGACGCAGAGCAGGCAGCCCAGAAAGACAATGCGGGGGATCCGGCGGCGTACGCCATGGCGAAATTAAAAGAACGCCTGGAGGACTATGATTTTCCTGCGCTGATTACCGCGGAATGGGGACAGGAGGACCGGCTTTTCAAGCTCTACGATGATCCGTCCACGCCGGCGGCTCGAAAGGTCAAGCTGATCAATTTGTTCGGCTATATGTTTTCCACCGAATCAGTGCCTCGCCTGCTTGCGGCGCTCAAAGGACCGGATGTCGAAATGGCGAAGGCAGCTGCCCTGGCACTCGGTAATATCGGCCAGAAAGACACCATTCCGGTCTTGATTGAAACAATGCAGTCGGGACCGCCCGAACTGCAAGCTCCTGCCGCCAAGGCCCTCGGTATCGCCGGCGCCCTCCATGGCGATTTCTCCATCATTGAACCGTTGCTGACGAGTCTCAAGAACGACGATGTGGCGGTCAAGACCGAGGTTGCATGGGCCTTGGGCAAGCTGCCTGACCGTCGAGCATACGACTCCTTATTCTCGCTGCAGAAATCCCTCTACCATGTGCGGGACAACGATGCCGATCCTAAATTGGTCAAGCTCAAAGAGGCGGTCAATTGGAGCATCAAGCAGATCGATACGTGGGAATATCTGCAATAAGGCGCCGGATGTCCGAATTTCTATTTTCCGCCCGCCGGCTGAATCGGTTGATCGTGCCGCTTGTTGTCCTGATTGGTGCTTCCCTATGGCTCGCTCAAGGATCCACTGTAGCCCTCTCTCAAGTGGCGGGCGATGAAGCTGAGCTGGAGCGTTTGCGCGTCAAGGCGGAGGATGCCATGGCCAACGAAGACCCCGATGGAGCCGCCATGGCAATGGGCCGAGCGGCCCTGATGGCGCTGCATCTTGCGAAGCGCGCGACCGATGAGATCCACGGGCAAATGTTTCAGGGCGCCGAGCATCTGTTTCGTTCTCAAGAGCACGGTTACAGAGCTTTGGCCCTATTTCGGCGAGCCGGCGGGCAATTACCCGCCTCGTCCGGGGTGTGCGGAAGCCTTCGTCTCGCTCAAACGGAAGGCGAGCACTCCCTGCAGACCCTACTGGCCACCGCCTCCACTGACGAAATCAACCGACAGGTAAGTCGGCAAGCACACGAACTGCGCCAGGCCGCCGAAACATGGATGACGGTCCTGGGTTCCATGCAAACCGACTTTGAGTGCGTTTGACAAATGTCGGGGACGAGACGGCCGCAAAGCCGCCGCCTCAATCGTCTTCCGGATTGATGATATGCAGACCCGCGGGCCGGCATGCCGCCAAGAGCTGCTTATCCGCGCTGACGACAGTCAGGCGGAGCGGCTTCAACTCCAAAGCCAGAGCCAAATGGAGGAGTTGTTGGGCTCGTAATGCCGGGTAGTCCAAAATGAGCTCTTTTGTGGCCAGATACGTATCCATGGTAGGACCGATATATTGGAAGAGCCCCTGCTTGGATTCCATTTCGAACTTATACAAGACGCAATAGCAATCGTCTCGCGTAATTTCCCCCTGTTGCGCTCGGCACGAGAGGATCGAATAGAGATCGGTGACGGTCCACATGGGGAGGATGACGACTTTGCCGCGCTTCACCATCAACTTATTCACGATCCTGGTGCCCCGTTCCATGCTGTACCGCTTGACGAGAGCGGTGGAATCAAAATAGTAATATGGCATATCACGCCCTCCCCTTCAGCAGGCTCTCGGCCAAAGGAGAATGCAGCTTGGAGAGGCGATCCTGTAATTCATCCAACGGGAGTTCTTCATAATATCCCTGTCTGCGGAAAATGCCTACGATTCCGCCATCGTTGACCAATTGAGTGTCCGAAGCGAGCCGCTCGCGAAGCCGCTTCTTCATGATCCGGCTCGGCATCCGCCTGCGCGGCGGGGCATCGTTTTCTGCGTCATTGGACTTGGTCGTTGCTGGTTTCTTCATTCGCACCTCCTTTGTACAAAGGGTTATTGATGCGGAGCTCCGGATTGTTCAAGCCGCTCATCCCGGGGACAACCGGCCGGCGTGCCGGCAGCCGACGGTAATTCCATGTCGCCATAGATATAGCCGGCAATCGAATGTGCGAGGTCTGAAGAGAATTCTTGCTGCATCACACGAACGGCTTTCGCCACAGCTTCCCGCTCCGTCAGGTGCCCCTCCCTGCCGCCTTTCGACACCGCACCAATAACGCGCTTTGCGGCCACCTCTTCGATCACGGCGTCACCGCACCATCGCACGTACTTGAACTGCGGATCGCGAATATCCAGCGGCCACATGCGAATGGTTCCGCTCACCAGCAAGTCCGCCCTCAGGCCGTCACCGTGGCGGCCGTCATTCGCGCGGGAAGAGCCGGCAACAGACAGGCCTTCGCGCGTCAATCCTTCTATTAAGGCCCGCCGCACCGGCTCCGCTTGATCGCCTCCGAGATCCACTGCGACTGCCAAATTTCCGGCAAGAAACTGTTCCAATTCATTCATCAAGTCAGCCAACCGATAGCCCGGCGGATTCCCGTGTCCGCTCGCCCTGATCACTCGCAGATCCGTATTGTACGCTTCGCGGACAACCAGGTTGTTTGCGGCCCGCTTGAGATTTCTCGCGCGGGCCAGCTTGTCCGGTGTATGCCGCGCCTCGGTGACTTGAGCCGCGATTGTAGCATCCAATTCCCGTATCCGTTCCATGAACGCCGATTCAGCCGGCGCTTTCTCCATGCCGGCCAAAGCATAATACTGTCTGTTTTTTGCGTCAAACCATGCATCCAGAACACGCACGTTTTCCACAACTTTGTCGGTGGACACTCGTGTAATTTTTTCCAATGCGAGGCGCCGTTCATGCGTGGCATGAGACCGGCCCTCGACAACCAGATAGGATTCCCAGTCTTTGGACTGAGCGTCGATTTCGACCTTGAAGATTTTTGACACCGCGGCATAGGCTTGTTCCTCGGCCGCGGACCTGCTATCGGCCTGGCCGACCCCCGTGAGATACTGAGCCGGCGGAAAATCCTGACTCGCGCCCTCTACCCAAGAAGGACGAATCCTCTGTCCTTGCCACCGGCAATCCGCGAGGGTTAGCCAGAGACAAAGGACGACCGCAAGGCTGATCATGGTCCGCAGCCACGCCGGTGAGCCCCTCACAGCATAAATCGCTCGATAAAAAATTGTGTTTCCCCTTCCTTGAGCTCAATCGACCTTTTCTTATCCATAGGGGAGGCCCCCATGCCTCGTCCGACCGGCTGGATGCGAAGGTCATAGTCCCCCGCCGGTACCCATAAGCGCGCGATCTGAATTTCATCGGGGAGCGTGCGCCAGCTTCGTTTATCGGATTCCTCCGACGCCACGGCCAGCCCTTTCGTCAACAATGCAACCGCCAGGCCGACCCACGGGGCGTCGTCCTTGTTCACCGCCTGCTGCGCCCCCCGTGTC
This sequence comes from Nitrospiraceae bacterium, assembly GCA_035698625.1. Classification (GTDB taxonomy): domain Bacteria; phylum Nitrospirota; class Nitrospiria; order Nitrospirales; family Nitrospiraceae; genus DASSBQ01. Next base: position 9,003 of record DASSBQ010000343.1, on the reverse strand, counting down.
GCCGCCTCTGCAGCGGCGAATTTCACGGCCGCGCGGGCAACGGCTTTGGTCGCGATGCCGGGGAACCGTTCCGATAGGGCTTTCTCGGCTAATGCCGTGGTATTCTGCATCAATTGGGAACGCATCGAATAGGAAGCCCCGGCTTTCCCGGCCAATGTCACCTCTTCATACAAAATCTGACTTTTTTGGGGGATCAGCCGAGGCAGCGACACGCGCACGATTCGTCCATTCAGCCCATACAGAATGCTATCGGCGGCGCGATAGGATTGGCGATTGGAATAGTGAATCACGCCCTTATTGAGCAACACCAGCTGTAACGCATCAAGACTGATGGGGAGATCGAGAAACTGATCCTCTTTGCGAGGAGCGCGGCCATTATAGCCGATCACCACCACCTGAGCCAGTTGTTGCTGCATGGCGTGAGACACCCATGTCGTGTCGGGAAATCGGCGGCGGTACTCCTCGAATTCCTGACTCAGGTGCAATGCTTCGCTCGTGCGTAGCAGATCGGCGAGGAGCATCGGTGGAGGAGGCACGCGTGACCAGGCTCGCATCGATTCATACGCCTCATATGCGTTCCGGTAGGCGATAAAGGCGTTGTTCACATCACCACTCGCTTCATAGAGAACGCCTGAGAGATATCGAGCAAAGGCATCATCCCGATAGACGTCTTTTCCGGTTACGCGGTCGGAAAGGACATTCAGCCGGTGATCGATTTGTCTCGCCTCCACCAGCGCTTCCGTCAATTGGCCCAATCCGACATAGTTCAATGCCTTGATGACGTTGATCATCACATGCTCGTAAGGATCACCCTCATACGGCAGCAGCGTGTCGTTCGTCAGGAAGGCGGCGGTTTCGCCGCGAATACTCCTGGTATACAAGCGTTCCACCTCCCGGCCCGCCTTTTCCAGTTCGACATTGCTGCGGGCATATTCCCCGGTCAGATGAAGCGTCATGCCGCGATCCATCTGGTACAACAATCGACTCTTTGAGCCATAATCTTTTTCGGCCTGTTCAATGACGGCATCCGCTCGCTTAGGATCGCGAGCCAGGAGACTTTGATCGACCAATCGGTAGGGATCGAACGAACTACACGCAGCGAGCGCACCCGCGAAAAGAAGAATGAGAAGGTTTTCGCCGGCAAAAGTTCGACGGCCTGCATATTTAGAGGCCGTCCAAGATGAGCACGGGAGTATCACGCGGGATGTGGGGGCTAAAATACCGACCGCTTCCGCTCAACGACTTTCTTGATTTTCTTCTGGCCGAACCAGGATTTCACATTGTTTTCCAGATCGACCATTTCCAGATCAACCTGATAAAAGACAGCCTTCACTCCTTCGGCTTCGTCGAGGATAGTCGAAATAGTGCCTTTCATCATGTAATCGGCGCCGATTTCCTTGCCGGGTGCTTTTTGGGTATCCTCGCGGGCATGGATAGCCTGTTCACGGCGCTCTGCGCGCACTTCATCACGTTCCCCTTTCCCGGCGACAAAGGTCACTTTTTGGGAGTTTGTCAACTCGCGTGACAAGTCGGTGATAAACGTCTGCACGTCAATGTGCTCATGGCTTCGATTCAGAACGGTCCCGACGATGACTACAGGTTCCCGGTTTTTCGTTCGCGTGAAATTATCCAGCCATGGACTGCTCAAGGATTCCCGGACCATGGTCTCGGCGACCATTCGGGAATCCGTATCGTTCCACCGCCCGCTGAGATCGGTTACCACTCCGGTATCGACCCGGGTAACCTTGGTCTCATGACCACAGCCGACTGATCCCGTAATCATCCCTATCAGGACAAGCGAGGCGGAAAGGCGCTGTCCCAGACCCGGCGACCGATGAACCATGGCACCTCCTCCCATTGAGCAAACCTTGAGGCAGACGGCGGAGTTAGGGCGCAGCTCGTTTTTCCTCTTCCTTCTCCAACCGTTCGAACAGACGATCCGCATTCTTGCGCACATAGTCCCGCACCTGGGAATTCAACTCCTTTGCCTGATCCAGATTATTCTTCATGTCTTCCAGGCTCAATTTGGTCAGCACATAGTAAGTGCCGGTTTTGTCGTCCTTATAGCGATCGATCGGTCTGACGCCGTTGAGCGTGACCGCCGAAAAGGTCTTGATAGCCCGTTCAACGTTCTGTTCCTCGCTGTTCCGGGAGAAGTCTCCGGCCGTCGTGGAAGCAGCGTAGTCTCGCATCAAATACGCAGTATATGTCTCGAAGGTCTTGGCGATCTCGGCGCGCGCCCGGTTTTCAGCCGTGTCCCAGGCCAGCGGTTCATTTCGCACCCCCACGACTGACCCGACACCATAAAACGATTTGTCGCTCTTGTCATTGTAAGCGCCCGAACCTTTTTTGACCCACGTCGGAGGTCCGCCGCATGCTGCAAGCCCGATGATCAATACCAGCACCAGCCCGGAACCGGCTGACTTGGCGAAGATATCTCGTCCGTTGCTCATACGCGTCCTCCTTCGATATGTCGGATGATGAATTGTCGAGGGAAAACCGGTTGGTAGTCGATGCATCAATGCTGACTGAACCATGCCAAGAAGGCAGCGCCTCAAAACTTAGGAAATTATGCTAACATGCAGTTCAGGGGGAGTCAACGCAGCAGCAGTTCTTGGTTGAATTCGACCGCCAATAATTAGAAGTGAGGAGGATCCACGTGGCAGACGTACAAATTCAAGACGGTATCATCCGCATCCTTGAACTCGACATCCAGGATCAGAAAGCGGCAGCGGCACTATCGGAATACCCTCAGGCCCGCTGGGCGGAGATTGCCCGCCGAGCCGTTAAGATCGGGCTAGGCTATATGAAGGGGGGAGGCCGGGATTAGCGGACCGGCTGCTCAGGTGACGGCTTACCTTGGCGAACGGCCGTCTCAGCCCGTTCACTTTGCCCGCCTAGGTCCAGATACCGTCTAAAGGCTTCAACGGATTTAGATTGATCGTGCAGGTGGTCGGCATACAAACTGCCGAGAGAAAAATAGACGTCCGTATAGGCCGGATTGACGACCAAGGCTTGTCGCATGGCCTGCTCAGCTTCGGCATATTCCCCCTGTTTTTCCAAGACCAGGCCAAGCGTGTAGAAAGAATCCGGATTTTGGGGCGCATGTTGAACAGCCAGCCGCGCCATGGACAGGGCTTCCTCGATGTTCGGCAACACCTCAAGGCGAACATAACTCTTGAGGACATAGGCATCGCCGAAGTTCGGATCATAGGCGATGGCCCGGTTCAGCCGCTCCAAGGCCTCCTCTGCGGACTTCTGCTGCTGGAGGAGACTGAACGCCTGCTCGTATTGTGCCCGGGCCGCCTTTGACCGGTCCGCTTCACTCTGAGGCTCCGCGCCTAATTGGAATGAGGCTTTCTTCCCTTCGATCAGAATGGTATCCCCGTCCCCGTCGAGTTGCACAAACTGGGGATGCTGTGTTCCTTTGGATTCTTCTTGGACTCGCCGCTGAACATAGGTCCCAAGTTCGCTTGCCATGAGCCAGCCGTTCTTATTTCCGTCGGCCGCCCCCTTCAAACCTGCCAGAAGAGCGGTCACAAAGATGCTTCGGCTGTCTTGTGCCTCCAACGGTTCTCCCTTCTCCGCCGCTAGGAGCACTTGCACGGCCCGCTTTTCGGTATCTTCTTCCGGCGCCAGCCTGCCTTCAAGCGACAATTGCTGCGGGGCTGTCACCTCCCATCCCCGGATTCCCGCATCAAACAAGAGCAACGTATGCTTGGAAGCAATGCGGCGGCTGAACTCCTTTAGATGATCGACGGTCACGGACTTCGAGACGTTGTTGAGCTGCGCATCCCAGGGGACCAGGTATCCCATCTCCTTCCCCGGGCCGTCGGAGCTGGTTCCCGCATGCCCGGAAAAAAAGATTACGACGCGGTCCTGCCGCCCCACCTTCCGCGGAAAATAATCCGTCAGCATTTGGAGCAACCGCTTGGAGCTCGCATCCTTATCATAAATCTCGACGACCTCATCAAATCCGAGTTGGCGCAAGACGGCTGCGACCTCCTTGCCTCGCTCGATGGCCCCGGGCATCTTGGGCGCAACCAGATAGTTCTCGATCCCGATAATCAGCCCCCACGATTTGTAATACAAACCTTCTGGTTTGCCGACTTGTGCCGCCGCGTCAAGCAGCCCTACACATACCAGGCAGTTCAAGGCAAGAATGACGCGCAGAAGGGATCTACGGTCAGAGGCGGGGCAAAGCTTCCACATATCGTGCAACAGGCGGATAACAACGTCTACCGGTCAGCCTACCCGCGAGTCCTAGGCACTGTCAAGAAACTGAGGACGGCTTTTGAATACGACCGCGACCGATCGGTGTCCGGAAGACGCCGAGGGTTGCAGTTCAATAGAACCTTGCGCATAATGCGCCTTGGTCGCCCCGGCCGGCAACGAACTGTGGCTCGTCAGGAAGGGGCATGGGGAGCTGCGTATGGAAGAGAAAATCGATTCTTTGTTGAAAGAAGGCCGAGTGATCCATCCGAGTTCCGCCACCATCGCGACGGCCTACATTAAGGATTACGAGTCCCACTACGCGCAATCAATTGCGGATCCGGAAGGGTTTTGGGCCAAGGCGGCAGAAGAGCTCGAATGGTTCAGCCCTTGGCAACGCGTTCTGGACTGGCAGTATCCCTGGGCCAAATGGTTTGTCGGCGCTACCTGCAACATCTCATATAATTGCCTGGATCGGCACGTGAAGACCTGGCGGCGCAACAAGGTGGCGCTGATATGGGTCGGAGAAGACGGAGATGAGCGGGTCTTCACTTACGGCGAGCTGTTGCGGCAAGTCAATCGCTGCGCCAATGCGCTTAAAGCTCTGGGCCTGCACGCAGGGGACCGAGTCACGATTTATCTGCCCAAGATTCCGGAACAGGTCATCGCCATGTTGGCCTGTGCCAGGATAGGGGTCATTCACAGTGTGGTCTATTCTGGATTCAGCGCCCCCGCCCTCGCAAGTCGTATTCAGGACGCCGAAGCTCGGGTCGTCATCACGGCCGATGTGGGGTACGACCGAGGCAAGATTATTAATCTCAAAGGCGTCGTGGATCAAGCGGTCGCCGGCTGCGGAAGTGTAGAGACGGTGGTCGTGGTCAGGCGAGAAAAGCCGGGCGTCCCGTTGGCATCATCGAAGGAAATCGATTGGGATGACTGGCTTAACGGGGAAAAGCCGATCTGTGAGGCCACGCCGCTCGATGCCGAACATCCCCTCTACATTCTTTATACCTCGGGAACGACCGGAAAGCCGAAAGGAGTCGTCCACGTCCACGGCGGCTCTATGGTGGGTACATATCTCACGACCAAGTACGTGTTTGATCTAAAAGAAGAGGACGTGTACTTTTGCGTTGCCGATCCGGGCTGGGTGACCGGACACAGTTACATTGTTTACGGCCCGCTCCTCAACGGCGCAACCATTCTCACGGCTGAAGGAAAACCTGACTATCCAAATCCCGGCCGATGGTGGAACCTTATCGAACGCTACGGCGTCTCCATCTTCTACACGACGCCGACCGCCATTCGGTTGCTGATGAAGTACGGAGAGGAATGGCCGAGGAAGTCCGATCTCTCTACCTTGCGGGTGCTCGGAAGCGTGGGAGAACCGATCAATCCGGAAGCATGGGAATGGTTCTACCGGGTGACAGGCAGCAATAAGCCGATCATGGATACCTGGTGGCAAACTGAAACGGGCGCCATTCTGGTGACTCCTCTCCCCTGCGTCCCCCTGAAGCCGGGGTCCGCAACCAGGCCCTTTCCCGGGATTGAAGCCGATGTCGTGGACAGGGAAGGCCGCAGCCTTCCTGCGAACGCGGGCGGCTTTGCCGTGATCAAGAAGCCCTGGCCCTCGATGATGCGTACCATCTACAAAGACCCGGAGCGGTACAAGGTGTATTGGAACACCATTCCCAACTGTTACACAGCCGGGGACGTCTGCCGTAAGGATGCGGATGGCTATCTCTGGTTCATGGGCCGGGCGGATGACGTGATCAAGGTAGCTGGTAACCGCATTGGGACGGCGGAGGTGGAAAGCGCGCTGGTCGGACACGCGTCGGTCGCCGAAGCAGCCGTCATCGGCAAGCCGCATCGAACCGCCGGCGAATCAATCAAGGCGTTCGTCATTCTGAAGCAGGGGCAGCAAGAGAGTAAGGAATTGATTCAATCTCTGAAGGATCACGTGTTGAAAGAACTGGGCAAGATTGCCGTTCCGCAGGAGATCGATATCGTTTCGTCATTACCCAAGACCCGGTCCGGGAAAATTATGCGGCGGGTTCTGAAAGCCAAGGAACTGGGACAAGATGTGGGCGATATCTCCACGCTAGAAGACTAGCGCGGACAGGATCCATCATGAATGAATCGTCGAACGCCGCAGCGCCCACGAATCCGCCACGAGCTACTTTTGCCTGGGAATGCCCGGCCTGCTGCCGCAGATTCATTGCCGACAGCGTTCCGTCCAAATGCCCCTTTTGTCTGAAGCAGCTCGTCTCTGACGCTTCGAAATAAGTCCGTATCGTCCAATATCCGTCCGCATCCCGCTAGTTCCTTTCCAAGCTCCAGTTAATCAAGTCCGCATTTTTCCCTTCACCGCCCGGCGCGCCGTCGGCGCCGAGTGACATAATCTCGAAATCGCCTTGCGCGCCCGGCGTGGAATAGGCATACACACGTCCCCAGGGATCGGACGGCAGCTTCGCGAGATACCCGCCGGCTTTCCAGTTGCCGGGGCGAGGCTCGATCGTCGGCTTTTCGACCAAGGCCTTCAGTCCCTGTCCATTCGACGGATAGATCCCATTGTCCAATTTATAGAGATGCAGTGCGCTTTCGATGTTCTTGATTTGTGCTTTGGCCGCCGCTCGTTTGGCATCATCCGTCCTACCCATGACGTGCGGCGCCAATAGGGTTGCGAGGATGGCCAGGATCACGACCACGATCATGACTTCGATCAAGGAGAATCCCTCTCCGGACAGAAGGACACCGGGGAGACGGCGCCGGCCTGGTCGTGAGCGGATCGCTCCCTGAATATGACATGAGCCAGTCAAATACTGATCATTAGTTGTTGCAATTCTCATAGAGCCGATCCTCATATTTTTCTGGGAATTGCCGATTTGCCGAACCGTCACGGCCTCGATGCGGCAGGTCGGAGTCCATCAGATTGGACGCCCTGATGTTTGGAAGGCGGCATTGTAGCAAACTAAGCGGCGGAGTTCATCCCATTCATCGGCAAAAGGAAAGTCCTATTACCGCATAAGACGTGAAGAATCCATTTGGATGGCGTCGATTGATAGCCGTTTCGGTGACGCTACGGACGACGAACCCGGTACAAGGTCAGTTCGCTCCTTAATCTCGCCCTTGGCAGAATGCCGCGATGTATCTGAAATGGTGGGAGATCGGAGACTCGCTCACTCGATTCGATGCTAAGATTCTTCCGATGCATGATGTACCCGGCTGCCGCCGGCCCGACGACAAATGCGGTCCCTCCCACGGCGACTCGCCGGATCAGGACGTCGATCATATTCTCGATCTGATCCGGCTGCTCGAACCGAGCGAACGGAATCCATTCGTAGACCAGATCATAAAGATTTTCCGGAATGGAAGTTGCTGTCACAGAATACATGCGAATCTGTTGCAGCCATGACAGCCGATTGAGCGCGGCGAAGCGATTCCATAGAGCCTGTGCCTGCTTCTGAGCATAGGCGCCGGACTCATACGCGACGGTATATGCCCGCAAGTGCCGGCTGTCAATGCAGCCGCTGATCGCACCGTCGAACAGATGCACCAGGACACGAGTGCCTCGGGACGTCAGTGCAGCCATTGACGCATCCTGTTCGAACAGGTCCTGTAGATAATCCACGACGAACGGTTGGGAGGCAAGCTCGCCGATTTCAGTGTCGTCTTCCGGATATAAATGAACGGCCGAATAGGCTTCCCGCCCCGACAGCTGAGGAAATGCGCCACTGAACACATCGGACCACTGCACCGAAACAGAAGACAGTGAATCACCCGGAGTCTCCACGAGTGGTCCCCACGTCGGATCAATCGCGAGTGTCGTCTTTCGACCTCGGTCGTTGAGGATGAGTTCATGGTCATGCACTTCCACGGTGCGTTCGCACGGAGCGACGCGCTGTGGAGAAGGGGCAACGTAAGAAAGACCGGCCTCATCATCGGCCAGCGTCAGTTTTTCCAGGATGCGCTGTCTCACAGTGACACAGCATTGCCCTCCTCGCCCAACATACCGCCGGGGATTTTCAGAGGCCGGCAGCCAAGTCACCTCATGAGATCGCGGTGCATCCATGAACAGTTGGAAAGGTTGTTCTCCGCGGGGCGTCCTCGCGGTGAAAAACGCGCTGAATAATCGAAAGGCGGCCTGCGAGGGGTAGGTCGGAATTCCACGGTAGCGCAGCGCGCGGGGGGTCGGACGATCCGCATTCTGATCGTCATACAAGCCTCGGATCAGTTCGAAGATCGCCGAACCGGTCCCGGGAAGGAGCGACTGAAATAATTCCACCACGGGAAGAAAATCAATATCATCCCAGTGCATGGCCCCCATGCAGGCCATGAATCGACATCGCTCGAATGTCCCGTTTTCCAATACATACAAAGCGTCCTTCCTGTGCCGGATCGTCGCGGTCCCGTGAGAGCTGATCAATAGATCCTGCTCTTTATAAAAGAATCGTACTTCTTCGACCGGCACCTGGAGGGCCCGAGCCGCCATGTGCCGCAGATCATCGGCCCGAAGTCGCTGCCACCCGGCTCTTGTAGAAAGGTCCAGTGCCGTCGTATTGACCAGTCCGCTCGGCTTCAGGCCCACCCATTGACCCCAATCAAGACGAACCCTCGCGCCGGTCAGGATGTCCCGGCCCTGGTCATTTTTTCCCCATTCACATTCATGGAGAGGATTGCCATGAGGGTCTGTCAGCAGGAGCCGCCGTCCATGCCCGCCATAGAAGACATAGTGCCCAGCGGGGAGTCGAACGACTCGCCCTCCGCTTTCATCGAATTGCTCGGCATACGGAC
>DASSBQ010000342.1:0-2520 GCA_035698625.1 Nitrospiraceae bacterium | reverse complement strand
ACGGGTCAAGCCTATGAATCCGGCATCGCTCCGACCGGCAATGCACAGTTGCGTGTTCCGCTCCAATATTACCTTGTGGCCATGCTGTTCGTGATTTTTGATCTGGAGGCGGTCTACCTCTATGGCTGGGCCGTCGCAGCGCGCGAAGCAGGATGGCCGGGATTCGTGGCGGCCGGGATATTCATCGCGCTCTTGCTCGTAGCTCTTGTGTATCTCTGGCGGGTAGGCGCGCTCGATTGGAGGCGTCAACGGGAACGGATTCCGGCCGGACCAGCAGACCGCCGTGATAAGAAGGAGGAACAGCATGCAATGGTGGCGTAACGGAGCTGTTGCCGGGGTCGAGGCGCGTCGTCTTCCATCGGACCACGCTTCAGGAGAACCGGTTCTCCTGGCCCGCCTTCAGGATTTGATCGCCTGGGGGCGCAAGCATTCACTGTGGCCGCTCAATTTCGGCCTGTCCTGCTGTTACGTCGAGATGGCGACCAGTCTCACGAGCACTTTCGATATCGCCAGGTTCGGCGCTGAAGTGGTGCGAGGCAGCCCGCGTCAGGCAGATGTCATGGTTGTGTCGGGCACCGTGTTTGTGAAAGTCGCACCGATCATCAAGCAACTCTATGAGCAGATGCTGGAGCCGCGGTGGGTTATTTCAATGGGGTCCTGCTCGAATTCCGGCGGGATGTACGACGTGTATTCGGTCGTGCAAGGAGTCGACTCATTCCTGCCGGTGGATATTTATATTCCAGGCTGTCCGCCGGCGCCCCACGCGTTTATGGAATGCCTGGTACTACTGCAGGAGAAGGTTGGCGCGCAACGGCGGCCGCTGAGTTGGATTGCCGGACCGCAGGAAGTTCAGGCCCTCGTTATGCCGTCACGACGTGATTCCCTGAGAGAGCACCGCATGAAACAAATCGACTATCCGGAAATGGACCGGCTGCCTCTGACGGATGCGATATGGCGGCGTCCCGGCGAGCGACGCCCCGGCGAGCGGAGTCCCCGAACCAAGCCATCATCCGGTACATGAGACGACGTTGTGCCGACCTTGGAACAGATACCGGTCTGGCCTGAACTACGCCGTCGGTTCAATCCCGAATGGTTTGCGAATCAGGAAACGCGTGACGCGATTCCGACTCTATGGATCGCGCCCGAGCGATCGACCGAAGTGCTGCGGTATCTGAAGGAGGATATCGCCCAGCCCTACCGCATGCTGTACGATCTCAGCGCGGTGGACGAACGGCTCCGCCAACATCGTGCAGGCCAGCCGGCGTGCGACTTCACGCTGGTGTATCACCTCGCTTCCTTCGGCCGCAACGAGGAACTGCGCCTGAAGGTTCCTCTGAACGGCCTCTTCCCGTCGGCGCCCTCTATTACGGATCTCTGGCCGAACGCGAATTGGTATGAGCGGGAAATCTGGGACATGTTCGGCATCGTCTTCAAAGGGCATCCACATTTACGACGATTATTGATGCCGGTCACATGGAACGGGCATCCGCTTCGCAAAGAACACCCGGCGCGGGCGACGGAAATGGGACGCTTTCACCTTCCGGAGGAAAAACAAGAGAAGGAGCAAGACGCCTTGGAATTCCAGCCGGAGGAGTGGGGCATGGCCCGCACGAAAAAGGATGCCGGATTCGATTACATTTTTCTCAACCTGGGGCCGGCCCATACCGGCACGCACGGGATCCTCCGGTTGATCGTGCAACTGGAAGGTGAAGTGATCGCCGACATCGTACCGGATATCGGCTTCCACCACCGCGCGGCCGAAAAAATGGCGGAACGCCAGACCTGGCATACTTATATCCCCTATACGGATCGGGTGGACTATCTCCAGGGCCTGCTCAACGAGCTTCCCTATGTTTTGTCGGTGGAAAAGCTGGCCGGTATCGAGGTCCCCGAACGAGTGCAGGTGATTCGTGTGATGCTCTGCGAGCTGTATCGCCTGGCCAATCATCTCGTCTGGTACGGAACTTTTGCGCAAGACGTCGGCGCGTTGTCCCCGGTGTTCTATATGTTCAACGACCGAGAACGGATCCATAACATTATGGAGGCGGTCTGCGGCGCGCGAATGCATCCGAACTGGTTCCGAATCGGGGGAGTGGCTCACGATCTGCCCGAAGGATGGGACAGCCTGGTGCGCCAGTTTCTCGCATACTTTCCGAAGCGGCTCGATGAATACGACCGCTTGGTCATGAAGAACCCGATCTTTCGTGCCAGAACGGTGGGCATCGGCGCCTACACGACGGATGAGGCCATGAACTGGGGCGTCACGGGACCGGGGCTTCGCGCCACGGGATTGCAATGGGATCTGAGAAAGCAACGGCCCTATTCCGGCTACGAACGGTTTGATTTCGACGTTCCGGTGGCGCATCGAGGCGATTCATATGATCGGGCCGTCGTGCGGATCGAGGAGATGCGGCAGGCCTGTCGCATCATCGAGCAATGTGTCGATGCCATGCCGGCCGGATCCTACAAATCGGCGCATCCTCTGACGACGCCGCCCCTGAAGGAACGAACTATGCACGA
>DASSBQ010000341.1:0-4482 GCA_035698625.1 Nitrospiraceae bacterium | reverse complement strand
CCAAAGCGTCGTCGCGGTATTTCCTGAACTTGCATGCCGACGGAGACGCTACCATTAGGCTGCGACTGACCAACGTGACTGATGACAGCATGATGACGAGCGACATGCATGACCGGGTCTTCATGCAACGGATTCACGAGGCGGATGAATTTTATGCCGGCCTGGCTCCGGCCGATCTCTCGGAGGATGGTCGGAGGGTTCAGCGCCAAGCCTTTGCGGGGCTTCTCTGGAGCAAGCAGTTCTATCACTATGACGTGGATCGTTGGCTTAAGGGAGATCCGGCGGGGCCGCCGCCACCCCGCGAACGACTCCGCGGGAGGAATGCCAACTGGACCCATCTCTACAACGCCGACGTCATTTCCATGCCCGACAAATGGGAATATCCCTGGTATGCGGCCTGGGATCTGGCGTTCCATTGCATTCCATTGGCTCTGGTGGATCCCACATTCTCGAAGGATCAATTGGTTCTCATGCTCCGTGAATGGTACATGCATCCCAACGGTCAGATGCCCGCCTATGAATGGTCGTTCGGGGACGTCAACCCGCCGGTGCATGCGTGGGCCGCCTGGCGGGTCTACAAGATCGAAAAGAAACGCAAGGGCATCGGCGATCGGGTCTTTCTGGAGCGTGTGTTCCATAAGCTCCTGCTGAATTTTACCTGGTGGGTGAATCGAAAGGATAAGGACGGCAAGAACATTTTCGAAGGCGGATTTCTCGGGCTCGACAACATCGGCGTCTTTGATCGCAGCAAACCGCTGCCCACCGGCGGCCATATCGAACAGTCGGACGCCACCAGTTGGATGGGGATGTACTGCCTCAACATGTTGATGATCGCGTTGGAATTGGCGCGCGATAACCGAGCGTACGAAGACGTGGCGAGTAAGTTCTTTGAGCATTTTGTCTATATCTGTCGCGCCATGAACAATATCGGCGGGGAGCAGATCGAATTATGGGACAAGGAGGACGGCTTCTTCTACGATGTCCTGCACCTGCCGGACGGGCACAACTATCATCTAAAAGTGCGGTCCATGGTGGGTCTGATTCCGCTCTTCGCGGTCGAAACGCTGGACTCCGACCTGGTCGATGCATTACCGCGTTTCAAGCACCGCATGCAATGGTTCATCGAGAACCGGCCCGACTTCGGCGGCCACATCGAGACCCTGACGGAGGACGGCGGCGTCCGCCGCCTTCTATCGCTGGTCCATCGGCCTCGATTGCGGAAAGTGCTGCAATACATGCTGGACGAATCCGAATTTCTGTCCCCTTACGGCGTGCGGGCCTTGTCCCGCTACCATAAGGATCATCCCTATGTCATATCGGTCATGGGCATCGAACATCGGGTCGATTACGAGCCGGCGGAATCCACGACCCCTCTGTTCGGGGGCAACAGCAATTGGCGGGGGCCCGTCTGGTTCCCCGTCAACTTTCTCGTCATCGAATCGCTTCAGAAATTTCACTATTATCTTGGTGATCAGTTCACGGTGGAGTTTCCGACCGGGTCGGGCGACAAGTTCACGCTATGGGAAGTCGCAGCCGAGTTGTCGCGCCGGTTGACGAGGATCTTTCTCCGCGACGAGGATGGGCGGCGGCCCGTGCACGGCGGCATGAACCTGTTTCGGACAGATCCCCATTGGAACGATCTGATCCCGTTTTACGAGTATTTCCATGGCGACAATGGTGCGGGGATTGGGGCGAGCCATCAGAGCGGCTGGACGGGCCTGGTGGCCAAGCTCATTCAACAGAGCGGAGAGTAAACGCGTGCACCCTGAAAAACATCCTCATCGCCGGCGACCACCTTATGATTCCCGATCCAAATGGTGTTCTTGACAGCCGCGGTTTGCCTGCGGTAAGAAACCACCTCCTGTACGGACCCCTAAGTATGACTCGCACAATCCTGCTCTCGACTCTACCGCTGCTGGCGGCCTGCTCGTTGTTTACGTCACCAAGCCGCCCGAGCGAACCTACGCACCAATCGGTCATGATTCTTTGGGAATTGTACCGGGAATGCCGGAATAGCCATGATGTTGAAACTGCGCTGTCGACTGCCGAGCAACTTCGTGAGTCGGCGGCTATGCAGGCCCTGCCTGCGTCGGACCTCCCAAGCGGTCTGGACGGATTCGTCAGGAAACAGCCGATTCGTACGACGGTCGATCCCAAAGCCATGGCCGCCTCCTGCACCTTGCAGGCAGCGAAGGCCAGTTTGGACGCAGGCCGGCAGGAAGAGGCACAGCAGCTCTTGCATGCCGTCATGCGAAACTATCCCGAATCGGAATACACGTTCTATGTCCAACAAGCCAGGGACTGGATGAAAGATTTCCCGCCTGCAGATTTCAGCTCAAAGCAGTCTTCCATTTCCGACCTCTAGCCGCCATTGAATCAGAGATGACCCCTTCCGAAGCCGTTCACGGTGCGGACCGTACACGCCGGGTTTGGAGACTCTCGGCAAGCTGAAGTGCCGGAGTTGCCGTTTCTTATCCTGCTCCGTTGCGACAACTCTTCGCTTCTTTCTCCATGAGCGGGGCGATTCGGACATCGATCCACGTGGCACCTTCCTGGCGTTCGAGCTTGGAAAGGAACATGAGGCCGAAACCTCGTCGTCCACCAGGAACCTCGGATGAAGAAATCCATACCATGATGCAGCCGTCAGGGGTGATTTCCAACTTGCCGATATGCCAACCCGGTATCATCTCGGGCGACTGAACGCGCACCGTTGTGCCGTTCGGTAGAGGGGCGATGGGTGCGGCGAGGCCGGAGGCGACGGTGATCAAGGTCGACAAGATCGTGAGGGACCAAGTAAACCGCATGGGGGTACCTCTCAATAGGCCCTACGCGTATCATCCCCAAGTTGGATTGTCTAGGCAAGGAAAAGCGACGTGGACGCGCACTTGTCGAGGCGGACAGCAGAAACCAGTGAGTCTACGGCACTCCGTGAAGCGGCTGCCGGTTGGCCGTCCCTCGCAAATCCATGTGAAGCATCACACCGCCGTCGGGCCGCTTCGGGTCGATCGGGGCCGGCATTCGGTCGACAAATAATTTGGTGAGGGGAACAGCCACAATGTGCGGCGTCTTGTCCGAGGGAACCGAGGTGAGCGAGAGGTCGATGGCTTTGGGACGTTCGGCCTGCGCCAGATCAGCCAGTATTGTCGGTGCGACAAATCCCACCAACATGCCGTTCCCATCCGCCAGCTTATGGATTTCATAATCATTGGCGCTCAGGCGCGCTCGTTCCAGAACGAGATCGGGGCTCTGGGTTACCAGCGCCATCGCCAACGCCGGCGCGGCGATGAACCCAAATCTTCCGGTGGGCGCTTGCGAGAAACGCACGCTGAGTTCGGCCAGTTCGGTTACGCCGGTTTTCATCCGCATCTCGCGCCGCAGTTCCGGCTCGCTTCCGGATTTCTCCACGAGTACGACGGCCGGTGCGGCCATTTGCGGGGGAAAGACTTCGGTCTTGCCTCCCTGGGCGGCATGGAGCAAAGCCGGGCACAATACGATTGCCGCGAGAGCGAGTGGCGTGAACGTACGCCGGTCTCGACGAAATGGTCGTCCATGATGTTTCTGCATATGTCATCCTCTTGCGTAGCCTGCAGTCCGGATCAAGCCCGTGACGCGCATCGCCGGGCACGATTGTGAGCTTCACTGTGATGACAGATCGAGTTTACGGTAACAGGTATCCTATCGTATGGCAGCTCGTCAACCTAACGTCAATTCAGCAATACAGCGCATCATTTACTCGTCAATCGTTCTTAGCGTAGCTTTCCTGCGATAATCCGCTCACCAGCCGTCAGAGGGAATTCCTTCCCGCTTGTTGACAGAAGTCCGCCTCCTTCGTACTCTCCGTTGTTCTCTTCGTTCATCATGAGTCAACAGAGAGGGAGGAACAGAATGGGGACTAATCCGCATCGGGTGCGAACGTATCGAAAGCTTGGGATCGCGCTTCCCTTCGCCATGGCGGCTTTCGTATTATCTACGGGCGTAAGCCGGGCAGCCGACGAACTATCCAAGGAATCCGTGCTGCCATCCGGTCTGGCTGTTAGGGCGATTCAAGCCGCTGTGGAGTTCTGCAAGAAGGATGGGTACCGCGTGACCGCGTCGGTGGTCGATCGTGCCGGCGTCCTGCGGGCGATGGTTCGCTTCGACGGCGCAGGCCCGCACACCGTCGAGAGCAGCCGCAAGAAGGCCTTTACCGCCGCGAGTCTGAAGCGTCCTACAAGCGAACTCGCTGAACTGATGGCCAAGACTCCGACGCTCCAGGCCTTGCGCGACATGGACCGTAACATCCTCATCCTGGGCGGCGGATTGCCGATTGAAATTAATGGTGAAATGGTCGGCGGCATCGGCGTTGGCGGGGCTCCAGGCGCGCATCTCGACGACGCTTGTGCGCAAGCGGGACTCGATGCGATCGGAGCGGCATCCAAAGCGCCAGTCGGCAAGTGACGTGGAATTGGAGCGGATTCCTCATTGTGCTATTCGTCATTCTTT
>DASSBQ010000340.1:0-6188 GCA_035698625.1 Nitrospiraceae bacterium | reverse complement strand
ACGTCAAGAAAGGCCAATTTCTGTCGCCGCAGGAAATGGGGCATGCGGTGAAGAAAATCGAAGATTGCGGCAATCGCCGGATCGTCCTGACCGAGCGGGGCTCATCGTTCGGATACAATAACTTGGTCGTCGACATGCGGGCGTTGCCGATCATGCGGCGATTCGGTTATCCCGTGGTGTTTGACGCCACGCACAGCGTGCAGTTGCCGGGCGGCGCCGGGACGAAATCGGCGGGCCAACGGGAGTTTGTCGAACCGCTCGCTTGCGCAGCTGCCGCCGCCGGATGCGACGGATTCTTCATGGAGGTCCATCCCAATCCCGATGAAGCATTGTCCGACGGACCCAATATGGTGCCGCTCCACGATCTGAAGGCGCTGCTTGAACGGATCCTGCGCATATGCCACGCGACCGCAAGATGACACAGCGGGAAGCATCAGGACGCAACCGCATGGTGGATCCACCGCCGTACGCGGCTCCGGCGTCGGACAAGGAGAGTTTGGAAGAGGGGAAACGTGTGCTGCGGATTGAGGCGCAGGCCGTCGGCGCCCTGATTGACCGCTTGGACGGCCGGTTCGCCCAAGCCGTGGACATCCTGTATCAGTGCACGGGGAAAGTCATTGTCTCAGGCATGGGAAAATCGGGCCTTATCGGGCAAAAGATCGCGGCCACGCTAGCCAGCACGGGCACGCCTTCATTTTTTCTCCATCCGGCTGAAGGGGTCCATGGCGATCTCGGTATGGTTGCCAGGCAGGACGCGATGATTGCGATTTCGAACAGCGGCGAGACGCACGAGGTGTTGCAACTCTTGCCGTTCGTCAAGCGGATCAATATTCCGGTGATGGCGCTCACGGGGCGAATGGGATCGACGCTTGCCAAAAACTCCGATGTGGCGCTGGATATTTCGGTGGCCGAAGAAGCTTGTTCGATGGGACTGGCCCCGACGGCGAGCACCACGGCAACGTTGGCGATGGGAGATGCCTTGGCCGTCGCTCTGCTGCGGAAACGAGGGTTCAAGCCGGACGATTTCGCGCAGTTTCATCCGGGCGGCACGCTCGGGCGGCGGTTGTTAATCAAGGTAAAGGATTTGATGCATGGCGGCGACGGGTTGCCGGCGGTGCGACCCGAGGCCTCCGGACCTGAAGCGATTCTTGAAATGACGGCGAAAAAGTTAGGAATGACGACGGTGCTCGATGAAACGGGTCGCCTCGCCGGCATCATTACGGACGGAGATCTTCGACGCTTCATTCAAGGCGGCGGGGATTTCAAGCACGTCACCGCGGCCGACCTTGCCAGCCGGCATCCCAAGACGATCGGTCCTCACGAATTGGCGACGACGGCGCTCGGGCTTATGGAACAACATAGCATTACCGCGTTGGTGGTGACGGAATCCGGCCAGTGGCCGGTCGGGGTCATTCATCTGCATGATCTTTTGAAGAACGGAATTGTGTGACCGCATAAGAAATGACAACGATGAAAACAGAGTCTGATTCAAAACGGGCAGGGCTCGTCCTCGTCAGGTCGGCGGCGCAGGAGAGCAATATCAACCTGCCGAACGTGCTGACCGTCGCCAGGATTTTACTCATTCCGGTCTTCGTGGTCTTGTTTGTCACTCCCACGCCCGATCGGTCGCTGGCCGCCGCCGCCGTCTTTGTCATTGCGGCTCTCACCGATCTTTTGGACGGCTACCTTGCCCGACGCCGCGGGCAGGTCACCAAGCTGGGCCGGCTGCTGGATCCGATCGCCGATAAACTGCTGGTTCTCTCGGCGCTGATCGTGTTGGTGCAGGTGGATCGCGTCAGTGCACTGATTGCAATTCTGATCATCGCGCGAGAAGTCGCCGTCACGGGCATCCGGGCGATTGCCGCAGGCGAAGGCATCATTATCTCGGCCGAAGCGACCGGGAAATACAAGATGGCCTTGCAGGTGATCGCGATCGTCTTATTGATTTTGGAAGGCACGGTGCTGTCTGAGTACGGCAATGTCCATCTGGCCGGCATCGTCACGCTCTATCTCTCATTGGCGCTGGGCTATGTGTCCGGTGGCCAATATGTCTGGAGCTTTTGGCGACAGATCAGTCTGAAAGGCCTCTAGCCGACATCCCGTTCAGAACCCGACCGCTGCCTCGCCGGTCTTTCCATGACGTATGGTTAACGTGCTCACTGTCGCCACGCTGATGGTCCTGGGATATATCGTCGGCTCGATTCCGTTTGGGGTCGTCGTCTCGCGAGTGCTTGGAACCACGGATCCACGGACGGCCGGCAGCCAGAACGTGGGGTTCACGAACGTGTTGCGGGTAGGGGGAAAACGGGCCGGTATCCTGACATTACTCGGGGATATGGGAAAAGGATGGTGCATGGCTTGGACGGCCGGTCACGTGCTGGATAACGAAGCGGCCACGTTGGCCATCGCTCTCTCGGTCATTGTGGGCCATCTGCATTCCGTGTTTTTGGGATTCAAGGGTGGAAAAGGCGTGGCGACGGCTTTGGGAGCCGTGCTCGGGCTGCACGTGTTCATTGGCCTCGCGCTGCTCTGCGTCTGGCTGCTCGCCGTGGGAATGTGGCGGTATTCATCCGGCGGCGCGTTGACGGCATTCGGCTTGTTTCCCATTGTGGCTCTGTGGTCACACCAGAATCCACTGTTCATCGGATTTGCGCTCGTGGTGAGCGCGCTCATTTGGTTTCGTCACAGGGACAATGTCCTCCGATTGTGGAGCGGCACGGAACCAAGGATCGGCCATCCAGGCAGGTCGTGACGGATGGATCAGATACTGCCTCTCGACCCCATTTATCACCGGCGGATCATGCGATACGATGGCCGTTACGGCGGGCGGGCGATCGGGGAGAAGCTCGCGTTGGACGTGACCCATCGGTTCTGAGATAGGATAGATCGAGGAAACAGTTTACATAATAGCTCTTATCAGACATTCCGGTTTAAGGATCAGCCGCCCATGCTGCCGTTTGAATTATTAGCCCGGTTCCGCACGGAACTCTTGATTACGGGCAATGCCTTCTATGAGACGGTCCTTGCGATTGCCGAGCGCGTGAATCGGAAAGTGTATGTCTTACGGCTCCATGCTCAGGCCGCGCATCAGTTGCAATCCATTCGCACGCTGCACGGCCAGGTTGGGCGACGCATCGCCGATCATTTGGGCTCAGGCGCCGAATCGGCCGCGCAGACTCCCCGCCCGCCCGTGACGGATCTAGCCGCGGTGGTGACGGGCGCAGGGTATCGCCTCAAGCAGATCAAAACGGAAGTGATGAAAACCGAGGGTCGCATTCGTGAATTGAAACGTGAAGCCGCAGATGAAGAGCTTCTGGCCATTCAACGGGATCTCATGCTCCACGACGCGGCGCTGGTCCGGGTCGTAGTGACCCGCGGTGCGGCTGTTCTGAGCCATCCGCTCGGCGAATTCGAGTTGCCGCCCATGACGCGGCTGGTGTCGGTCTTTCGAGGGCCTTTCATGCTGCCGTTGTCGAAGGAGCTGGTGGTGCGTCCCGACGACGTGGTGATCTTGGTCGGATTGCGCGCCGACTTGGACGAACTCCTCCCCCATTTCCATAAGCAGCGGACGTCCAAGACGGCATCGTAAAGGAATTTCCCTTCGCCGTCTGGTATCCTACAGTCGTCGCGGGACCACGGCCTAGCAGATTTGAAGGAGGCGTACGTGCGCACAGGATTTGCGCGGCTGATTGGCGATAAGGTTGTCGGGGGAATTCTGGTCGCCCTGGGTCTGCTCATTGCGAGCGTGATGCCGGTGGCCGGCGCTCCTCGAGATTCCGCCGGCCTTCAGCTGCTTGAAGACATTCAGAATGTCATCACCGATCTGGCGGAAGAAGCGAAGCCGTCGGTGGTGAGTATCCTGCCCGTGCATAACGGGCGTTCCCGCGATGTTTCGGGGGAGCGCCTGCCCAACCCATCGGGATCCGGATCCGGTGTTATCGTCGATGCGGACGGGCATATCATCACCAATAACCATGTGGTCGGCGAAGCGAGCGAAGTGGAAGTCCGACTTTCGGATAAGACGAAGTTGTTTGCGCACGTCGTCGGGAAGGATCCGGATACGGACTTGGCGGTGATCAAAGTGACCAGCGAGCATCCCCTCTCGATCGCGCGGTTCGGTGATTCGGGTACGGTCAAGGTGGGTCAGTGGGTTCTGGCGGTCGGGAATCCGTTCGGGCTGGATCGCACGGTGACCTTGGGGGTGGTGAGCGGAATCGGGCGGGAAAACATCAATCTCTCGCGGTACGAAAATTTCATTCAGACCGACGCCTCGATCAATCCCGGGAATTCGGGGGGACCACTATTCAACCTCCGCGGTGAAGTGATCGGCATCAACACCGCCATCATTAATTTTGCGCAAGGCATCGGCTTTGCCATCCCGTCGAACATGGCGAAACAGGTCATGCATCAGCTCATTGCGAAGGGTCGAGTGGTCCGCGCGTGGTTAGGCGTTGGGTTGCAGCCGCTCACGGTGGAACTGGCGAAGAAATTCGGCGTGAATGAGGGTGAGGGCGTGCTCGTGAATGAAGTCTTTGACAAGGACCCCGCCGCCGTCGCCGGTATCAAGCCGGGCGATGTGATCACGAAGATCGACGGAGGCTTGGTCGATAGCCCGAACAAACTGTCCCGGTTGGTCGCCGCGCTTCCGCCCGGTTCCACGGTCAATGTCGAAGTGGTCCGAGACGGTCGCCGCATCAAGTTGGATGTGGCGCTGAGCGAGCGGCGGGACAATGTCGTCACGGCTTCGCTGCCTCAGTCTCGCTCCGAAGTCAAATTGGGCCTGGACGTCCAGGATCTGTCTGCCGCGCTGGCCGACAAGTTCAAGCTCAGCGAGACCAAAGGCGTCCTGATCTCAAAGGTCGAGCCCGGCAGCCTGGCGCAAGCCGAGGGGTTGCGCGAAGGAGATCTCATCAAAGAGGTGAATCGCGTCGAAATCGGCACGGTGACGGAATTCGGCGCAGCTGTCTCCAAAGTAAGGCGCGGCGAAACGATTCTCCTCAGGGTATTGCGTGAGAGCCGCGCCTTCTATGTCGTCCTCAAACCCTCCGACCGCTAGCGGGACCTTTTCAATGAGCGCCGACGGGCTGGCGTGCCGCTTTATGCTCTTCGATGATCCGTCCCATGAGCTCCCGCGGCACCTCCTCGTAATGGGAGAACTCCATCACATAACTGCCTCGCCCGCCGGTAATTGAAGTCAGCGACGGCGCATACTTGAGCAGTTCGGCCAGCGGTACGGTGGCTTTGATCGTTTCGGTATGGCCCTGGGCCGCCACAGTCACAATCCGCCCGCGCCGTGAATTGAGATCCCCGATCACTGCACCGATAACGTCTTCGGGTGCTTCGACATCGACCGACATAATCGGCTCGAGCAGCACTGGATGCGCGGCTTCCATCGCTTTTTTAAACCCCATCGACGCCGCAATCTTAAACGCCAGTTCGGAGGAATCCACCACATGAAAGGATCCGTCGTACACGGTGACTCGCACATCCACGATGGGAAACCCGGCCAAGACGCCCTCATGCATCGCTTCGACGACTCCTTTCTCCACGGCCGGGATAAAATTTCGAGGAATCGCCCCGCCGACGATGCGGTTGGCAAATGCGTACCCCCCTCCTCGAGGCAGCGGGGCCAATTCGAGCCAGCAATCGCCATATTGTCCGTGCCCGCCGGTCTGCTTTTTGTATTTGCCTTGCGCTTGCGCCACGCTCCGGATGGTTTCCTTGTACGGAATCTTCGGCGTGTGGACGGCGACCTCCGCTCCATATTTTCGCTGCAATTTCTCCAGGGCGACGTCGAGATGCAATTGGCCCATGCCGCTGAGCACCATCTCTTTGGTTTCGGCATTGCGCGTGAATTCCAGGCTCGGATCCTCCTCGATGAGCTTGTGCAATCCCAGGCTAACCTTTTCGATGTCGGCCTTGGATTTCGCCTCGATGGCGAAGGACAAGACCGGCCGAGCGAGCCGGAGCGGCGGATATTGAATCGGCGCCCGTTCGTCGCACAACGTATCCCCCGTCATGGTGTCCTTTAATTTGGCAATGGCCACGATGTCGCCGGCCGACGCACAGGGAACCGGCGTGTATTTTTTCCCCAGGATGGTGAACAGATGTCCGCCCTTCTCCTTGACCTGGCGCGTGGCGTTATAGATCGCCGTGTCGGCAGGCAAGATGCCGGAGAGCACACGCAA
>DASSBQ010000339.1:0-4532 GCA_035698625.1 Nitrospiraceae bacterium | reverse complement strand
GGCCAGACAGTCCAATGGGTGCTGCCTCATTTCCAAACGTATGCGGTTCTGCTGGTCCGCATCGCCGGCCTGATGAGTGTGTTCCCAATTCTCAACAGCCGATCGATCCCTCTGACGATCAAGACTGCCTTGGTGACTGTGCTGGGCCTGACTCTGGCGCCGGTCATCCACTTGCCGGAGTTGCCGGACAACGCACCGGTGGTGGTGGCCGGAATCATCAGTGAGTTTCTCATCGGATTGGTCATCGGCTTGGCGGTGCGCTTGCTGTTTTCCGGCTTTGAGGTGGCGGGCGAACTGGTCGGCAGCCAGATGGGGTTCAGCGTCGTGCAATTGCTCGACCCGTCGACGCAGCAGCAGACTCCCCTGATCGGGCAATTTCACATGCTCCTCGCCTCACTGGTCTTTCTGTCGCTGAACGCGCACCTCATGATCGTGCGGGCGATCGGCATGAGCTATGAATTGGTCCCGCCATTCGGCGCGTCGTTGTCCCAAGACCTGGCGACGAACGTCGTTCGCCTCTCGCAGGACATGTTGGTGGTGGCGCTGAAACTGGCTGCTCCGGTCTTCTGCACGATTCTCATTGTGAACGTCAGCATGGCGATGCTGGGCCGCGCCGTCGCGCAGATGAACGTCTTTGTCTTAAGTTTTCCCATTACGATCGGCGCCGGCCTGTTCGTCATGGGACTGGCGCTGCCCTATTCCTTGCACCTCTTTGAAAGTGAGTTTCTCAAGTTGATGGACGTCATGTTCGGCCTGTTGCAGAGGTTGGGGCATGGCTGAGGCGGGGCAGAACCGGACGGAACGCGCCACTCCCAAACGCAAGGCCGAGGCACGGCGCAAGGGACAAGTGGCGCTCAGCCGTGATGCGACCGCGGCTGCCGGCATCCTCGGCAGTCTTGCCCTGCTGTATTGGCTGACCATGCCGGGCATTGCTTCGCTGATCTCCATTCTCCAGCACTGGCTGCTGCTCGCGACGGATGAGGCGGCCCGGCGGACACTGACCCTCGATCATCTGCATCTGCTGTTGGGCCGGATCGGATCCGATGTGTTCATGCTGCTGGTGCCGTTCATGGCCGGTATCGCGGTGGTCGGCATTGGAGCGAATCTCGCGCAGACGGGCTTCTTGTGGCGCCAGGACGCGCTGCAACTCGATCCGACGCGCGTGGACCCGATGAAGGGATTCAGCCGGCTCTGTTCCTTGCGCTCGCTCACTGAATCCCTCAAAGCGCTGCTGAAAATCGCCGCGATCGGCGGGACCGGGTTTCTTGCGATCCGGCACGAAATGACCCGGTTCCCGGAGCTGACCCAATATGAGCTGCAGGGGCTCTTGCTCGCGGTCGGCTGGATCACCCTGAAGGCCGCGCTCCTGATGGCCTGCGCTGCCGCGGTGATCGGCCTGCTCGATTATGCGTATCAGCGCTACGAATGGGAACGCAGCCTGCGGATGACGAAAGAGGAAATCAAGGAGGAGCAGCGGGAAGCGGAAGGAGATCCGATGCTGCGTTCGCGCGTGCGTACGGTTCAGCGAGAGATGGCCCGCCGGCGCATGATGGCCGCCGTGCCGACGGCGGACGTGGTCGTCACGAATCCGACCGAGATCGCCGTCGCGCTGCAATACAAGCCCGACCGCATGGCCGCTCCGGTGGTCGTCGCCAAGGGAGCCGGTTTTGTGGCGGCGCGTATCCGTGAAATTGCCCGCCAGCATGGCATTTCGATCGTGGAAAACAAGCCGGTGGCTCGGACATTGTTCAAGTTGGTCGATATCGGCCGTGAGGTGCCCGCCGATTTGTATCGCGCGGTCGCCGAAATTTTGGCGTTCGTCTATCGGGTGCACGGCAACGTTGCGCCGCGCCTGGACGCGTAGGTCTTCTGAATGAGTGCAGCAGGCACATCGGTTCCGACAACCTCTCTGGTGAAGCACCCGGATGTCCTGATGTCCGTGGGGGTTGTCGCTATTCTTATGGTGATGCTCCTGCCGCTTCCGCGGTTCGTGCTGGATCTGCTGCTCAGCTTCAATATTACGCTTTCGATCATTATTCTGCTGGTGGGCATGCAGGTTCGCAAGCCGCTGGAATTTTCCGTGTTTCCATCCATTCTCCTGATGGTGACCCTCCTTCGGCTTTCTCTCAATGTCGCCTCCACGCGCCTCATTCTCTTGCACGGCAGCGAGGGGGTATCCGCGGCCGGAGAAGTGATCCGCGCCTTCGGCAACTTTGTCGTCGGAGGCAATTATACGGTCGGACTGGTCGTCTTCATCATTCTCGTCATCATCAATTTCGTGGTCGTGACGAAAGGCGCCGGCCGCGTGGCCGAAGTGGCGGCCCGGTTTACGTTGGATGCGATGCCCGGCAAACAGATGAGCATCGACGCCGATCTGAACGCGGGCCTGATCAACGACACCGAAGCGCGCCGCCGCCGCCGCGAGATCGCGGAAGAAGCGGATTTCTATGGCTCCATGGACGGCGCGAGCAAATTCGTCCGCGGCGACGCCGTGGCCGCGGTCATCATCACGCTGGTCAACATCCTGGGCGGCCTCACGATCGGCGTTCTCCAACAGGGAATGAGCCTTGCCGCCGCCGCGCAAACCTATACCTTGCTCACGGTCGGAGAAGGCCTCGTCGCCCAAGTGCCCGCGCTGATTGTGTCCACCGCGGCCGGTATTGTGGTTACCCGAGCGGCGTCCGAGGCCAATCTCGGATTTGAGATCACCAGACAAATATTGATCTCGCCCAAAGCGGTAGGCACGTCGGCGGGAATCCTGCTGGCCCTCGGACGGGTGCCCGGCTTGCCGCATCTCGCCTTCTTGGTGCTGGGCGGCACGGTCGGGTGGGTCGCCTACCAACTTCACGTGCGTGAGGCGGCGCTTGCCCAAGCGCCGCCGGAACCGGCGGCCGCGCCTGCTACGGAGGAAGCGGTGACCCGTGTCACGCCGCTGGATTTGATGGAAGTGCAGGTGGGCTATGGATTGATCGGCCTGGTCGAAGGCGCCCGAGGCGGGGCGCTGTTGGACCGGGTCAAGGGTCTGCGCCGGCAGTTTGCGGAGACCATGGGGTTTGTTCTGCCGCCGATCCACATTCGAGACAATCTCCAACTGAAACCGAACGAGTATGCCGTGCTCGTCAAAGGTGTGGAGATTGCCAAGTCCGATGTGATGCCGTCGCATGTTCTGGCCATTGATCCAGGCACCGCGCAAAAGAATGTGGTGCATGGCATCGCCACCAAGGAGCCGGCGTTCGGGCTGCCGGCCTTATGGCTGTCGGAACCATTGCGCGAGCAGGCTCAATTGGCCGGCTACACCGTCGTCGATCCGGTCTCGGCGATTGCGACGCACCTTTCGGAAATCGTCAAGCGCCATGCGCACGAATTGCTCGGCCGCCAGGAAGTTCAGGGATTGCTCGATGAGCTGGCGCGGGCGCATCCGAAGCTCGTGGAGGAATTGGTGCCGAACCTTCTCTCGTTGGGAAGTATCGTCCGGATTCTTGCGCACCTGCTTCGGGAAGGCGTGCCGGTCAGGGATCTGCGGTCGATCCTCGAAGCCATCGCGGATCATGCCGGCTCCACGAAGGATCCGGACATCTTGACGGAAGTGGCGCGCCAGGCGTTGGGCCGGACCATCACACGGCAATACATGGGGGTTGACGGGACCCTGCCGGTCATCGGCCTTGATCCCCGGCTCGACCGAACATTGGCGGAGCAAGCGAACGCCGTGCCTCAGGGGAGCGCATGGAGTGTTGATCCGCTCTTGTCTCAGAAACTGCTGACGGCGCTTAAACAAGCCGCCGAACGAATGGCCGGCCGAGGCCATCAGCCGGTGATTCTCTGTTCGCCCTCGCTGCGCCGACATTTGCGGAAATTGACGGACCGCATCTTGCATTCGGTCCCAGTGCTGGGACTGAATGAGATCGACAGCATCGTGCGGCTGCAGGCGGTGGAAACGATCCGCCTGGACATGGAAGCGGTTGAGACGAGGAGCCTCGCATGAAAGTCCGAACGTTTTACGCCCAATCCATGCAGGAGGCCATCCGTGCCATCAAACAGGAATTGGGCTCCGACGCCGTGATTCTCTCGACGCGTCGGGTACGGAAATGGGGAAATGCCTTTGGCATGCTGGGAAGTTCCGCGCTCGAAGTCATGGCGGCGATTGAGGAGAACGAGGTTGATCACCAGGACCGTCCGGTGCAGCGCGCGGGACGAGAAGAGGCGGCCTCCAAGGACACAGAGCCGGCGGCCGAACCGTCGTTCCAGCGAGACCTCCAGGCAGCTTTGAATCCTCCGGCCCGCGCGCTGGCCCATTATGCCACGGCTCCCGGAGGAGGCCGTTTGACGGAAGCCGTCGGTGGTTCCGGCGCGGGCGCAAACGGCGACAATTCCGCGGCTCGTCACGAGCCGCGGCTGGAAACGCGGCACCATCATCTTCAGACCGAGCTCTCCAATTCACTCCAGAGTCTCTACGCGGATTTGGTGTTCCAGGGAATCCGACAGGACACTGCCTATCACTGCCTGCGTCAACTCCAAGATACGCTTCGTGATCC
>DASSBQ010000338.1:0-5995 GCA_035698625.1 Nitrospiraceae bacterium | reverse complement strand
GCATTATTGAAGAACAATTTCAATCACAGGTCCGGAATCTCGGTATAAGACTGCGCTTCGATGGGAGAAACATCGACATTCGGCGGCTGGCCTTCACCGTCGCTGATAGTGACATCCGTCTGACCGGATCGATTGCCGACTGGTTGGATGCACCGCGGGCGAAGCTCGTGATGGAGTCATCACAAATCAATGTTCAGTCGTTCAGGTTGCACGGTCAGGCCGGTTCGTCCACGTCGGACTCTACACAATCGTTTCCTGTTCTGCAGTCATGGTGGGCCAACGGGTCTCTCGAGGCCACGCTGTTGATTGATTATGCGTACTATGAGCGATTACTTTTGACCGGGCTGTCCTGCCGGGTACGGTTCGAGCACGGAATACTTACGATTGACAGGATCAGCAGCGATACGGAGGAAGGTCACCTGGGCGGACGTTTCGTCCTAAATATACCGGATCGAGGCCCTCGTTCAATGAAGAGCTCATTCCACGCGAGCGGCCTGCCGGTCGAACGGCTGCTGTCGTTCGTGGAAAATCGACCGCGCATCACCGGTTGGATGACGACTGCGGGCCGAATCCAGGTGGAGTTGGGGCGGGGACGTTTGCTTTGGTCGTCCATCAACAGCCGGCGGCCGATCTCCGTCGTCGTCGAAGATGGCCGGCTCTTTTATGCGCCGGTCCTCTCAAAAATACTGTCCATCCTAAATCTGCCTGCGCTGTTGAAGGGCAAGACCGACCTGACGGAACACGGGATACCGGTCGATCGACTGAAGCTGGTCTTCGGCGTGGAGGATGGCATCATCAAGGTGAACGAACTCCTGCTGGATAGCCCGATTCTCAAGGTCAGCGCAACGGGCCGATATGATTTCATGAGCGATGAACATGACCTGGTCGTGGTGACGAGTCCGCTTGGCCAATATTCCGACCTTCTGAAGAGTGTCCCCCTGTTCGGCAAACTGTTTGCCGGAGAGCGGCAGGGATTCGATACCGCAATTTTTGAGGTGAAAGGACCGGCAGGTGACCCCAAGGTCGTCTACTTGCCGGCCGATTCCCTGATGGCCGGCGCCAAAGGAACTGCCAAGTTGGCCTTCGACCTGCTGGTGAATGCAATCACCCTTCCCAAGGAAGCATTTTCGATGGCCGATGACCTCTTTGTCGATGAGGAGGAGGAGAGAATAATTGCAGATTAAGAATGAAGAAGAATAAGGAGTGCTGACTCCTCAGTTACTATCGGGAGTTCTCATCCGGCAACGTTCGGCGAATGTCGAGATCATTCTTCACGCGTCTCACGCCTTTGACTTGGCGGGCAAGGTCTGCGGCCCTGGCCTTCCGTTCCGCCTGCTCCACCGTCCCGACGAGCGTCACCACTCCCGCTTCCGTCGTGACGAGAATGTCGGACAATCCGCCGAACTGATCGCCGGCCAGCTTGGCCTCCACCTCTTTGGAGATAGCGCCGTCGCTAGGGGTTTTGGAGGAACTCGAACCGCCTGGGAACGCGCAGCCGGTTCCGATGAGACCGGACAGCAACCAAATCAGGAGTCGTGACTGCATGTGAAGTACCAGCGGGTCCGTTAAATTTCAGGCCGCCCGTTCAGCTCTGCGGCAATCGCTTCCAACTCGGCCACCGCAGCCAGGTTCCTCGGTCGACTGGCGGCGCGTTTGACCTCGATTAGGCGTCGCAACTTGAGACAGCGACAGCAGGTTGTAGGTTTTCCCTGGGCAATGTCCGGTCTACGTGTTGTGTGTAAGGTCCGACGACCGGATCCAGTTCTAGCGGGCTTGTTTGAGTTCGTGACCTCACGGAGACAGGCTCTCACATCGAATGGTTCATTGGAGTGTAGCATTTCACCCTAAATTGCCTCAACGTCGCTATCCAAGGCTCCTCGTGTCTGCTTGACAGCACGGCCTGCATTTCACAGAATCCTTCTCCGGTCCTGTCATGAAGGAGGCTCTCTATGGCGCCCGCTCGACAGCGGTTCACCCCTCGGTGTAATTGGCGGCAGGGCTCGTTATCTATGTCGCCGGTCCCGACGCGTGTCGTTTCCAATGAGGAATTTGCACCGTACGCACAGACTCCGGAACAAGCGCGAGTCGAGCATCTGATTGAGAGTCGTAGCGGACGTGCCGCTCGGAATCTTGGCTTGAGCCGCCGGGACTTCTTGCGAACGACGGGTGGAGTGGCGGCTGCCTGGCTCGCGATGAACCACGTGTTCGGACGATTCTTCGACGTGCTGGACATTGAAACGGTCGAGGCGGCGGCGTTTACCGAGCGGCAAGGCGAGCCCTTTTTTATCTTCGATGTGCAGACCCATTATGTCGGATCGCAGTATGACGCAAGCGGCGACGAAACCCGCCGCAAGGGCGCCGTCAGCAAGGAGGCTTTGATGGCGCTGCGCCGGCGAGTCCGCGAGGCCGGGTGGAACCCGGCGCTCGCAGGGGATCGCGGCACGATTGACGATCTGTCTTGGCGGAACTTTTTAAAAGAAGTGTTTCTGGACAGCGAAACCGCCGTGGGGCTAATCAGCACGCCGCCCGGTCCCTATCCGCAGGAGGCGGTCGTGCCTCCGAAGGAAATGGTTCATATCCGCGATGAGATCAATCGGGTGGCCGGCTCGCAGCGCATGCTGGCCCATGGATTGGCGACACCCCAATTGGGACGGACGGACCTGGATTTCATGACCATGCAGGCGGAAACGCTAAAGATCGATGCCTGGAAATGCTATACCGGCTCCTGTCCCGTCGGGTTCGAGCATGGTTGGTGGATGGACGATGAAACAATCGCCTATCCCATGCTGGAGCGGGCCAGACAACTGGGGATTCCGCGCGTCTGCGTTCATAAAGGGTTGCCGCTTGGGCCGGTTCCCGAGTACAACCATCCGCGCGACCTCATCAAGGCGGCCAAGGATTTCCCGGATATTCAGTTTCTGGTCTACCATTCCGGCCTGCGAAGTTCCGCCGGCATTGAAGCAGAATTTGCCAGAACCGGCGAGATTCCTTGGACCACGGAGTTCTGTCGCATGAAGCAACAGGAGCCCTCGATTCACAATATCTACATGGAATTGGGATCGACGTTCGGACAGCTGGTCACAAGCGCGCCGGCCATCTGTGCTCATCTACTGGGCCAGATCATGGAGGCGTTCGGTCCCGATCATGTGTTGTGGGGGACCGATTCCATCTGGTACGGGACGCCGCAATGGCAGATTGAATCGTTCAAGAGATTTCAGATTCCGGAGCCGATGATCGAGCAATATCACTATCAGCCGATGACGCGCGAGATCAAAGAACAGATTTTCGGGATGAACGCGGCTCAACTGTTTCACGTCGATCCGCAGGCCAAGAGGCACGCGCTGCCGCAGGATTATCTGGAACGAATCAAAATGACGTATCTGGAAGAAGGGCCGTTGCCGAGTCATCGGCTGTACGGATGGGTGGCGGGGTAACCTGAGAAGGGTGCACGTCCTCGGGAATCGGTTGCGAAGCAACGGGGATGTGGCGGGGTGATACGGGAAGGAAGGCGTCTCGGCGCCTTCGGGGCCGGGCGGGTGAGACGGGCAGGAAGGCGTCTCAGCGCCTTCGGGGCTGGGTGGGTGCGAACCAGGCGCGGGCGGGCGGGTGAGATCAACCTTGTGAAGCCTTAGGTCGAGATGAAGGAGAGCGTGGCATGAAGAGCGAAATTTTGTATCCCGGCGCGTTCCCCATGGTCCGGGTGTATTTGGCGGAAGGAGAGAGCGTGAAAGCCGAGTCGGGCGCCATGGTGGCTGCGTCACCGACCATTGATATTGAAAGCAAGATGGAAGGCGGCTTTTTGGGAGCCCTGTCGCGCAAGGTGCTGACCGGCGAGAAATTTTTCTTCCAGACCTTGCGGGCCGGACGCGGCGCGGGCGAAGTGTTGCTGGCTCCGACCGTGCCGGGCGACATTATCGTCATGGATTTGGACGGCATCAATGAATACATGGTGCAAAAGGACGGATTTTTGGCCGGATCCGAGGGAGTCAAGATCGAAAGTAAGATGCAGAGTTTGACCCGCGGCCTGCTGGGCGGCGAAGGGTTCTTTATTCTGAAGATCGGCGGCAGCGGGCAATTGATCCTGAACAGTTTCGGCGCGATCCATAAGATCGATCTCAAGCCGAACGAAGAATACATTGTCGATAACAGCCATCTCGTGGCATGGACCGTCACCACCAGCTACAGCATTGAGAAGGCCTCGTCGGGATGGATTGCCAGCCTGACATCGGGTGAAGGATTTGTTTGCCGATTTCGCGGACCCGGGGTCGTCTATATCCAAAGCCGCAATCCCGGCAGCTTTGGGACGTGGATACGGCAATTCATCCCGGTGTCGGAGTAAACCGGATCATAGCGCCATTGCAGCACGGGATCATTTCACCATTGCAATTGAAACCATTGGATCATTGCATCATTGATTCAGTGAAGCGTTGACTCATTGAGTCCTTCTTAAAATGGTGAAATCTTCAATGAGTCACTGGTCCAATCCCACGCCGTCTCTCCAATGACCCACTCTCCCAACGCTCTCTGTTTCGGTGACGGCTTGCCGGCAACCGGCGTGCCATGCCTGGTGCAGGTGATGCCATCAGGGCTTTCGGTCACACGGAACGGCAGGGCCGATGCATTATCGCCGGAATTGATTCCGTTCGGCTCACTCTCGGTTTCGGCCGGCGGGTTGGATCATGATCAGTTGGTCGTCTCGTGGGGATCGCTGGAGTCGGCGCGCACGCTATACTTGAAATCTCCGGATCTCATCATTGCCTTTCGGCGGGCGGCGCCGCCGGAATTGACCGCCCACCTCGATCGTACAGCCGAACAAGTTCGACGGGCGCGGCATGCGCATCGCGGTCTGTGGATCGCGGGAGCGGCGGCTATCATCGGTCTGGCTGTAATGTTCTGGTTCGGCACCGATCTCATGGTCGAGTGGGCAGTCAAACGGATTCCGGTGGAATGGGAACAACAGTTGGGCGCCGTCGCCTATCGGCAGATGTTGTCGGGGCAATCGATCGTAAAAGAAGGACCGGCCGTCGAGGCGGTTCAAGAGATTACGCGGCGACTCACGGCGCAGGCGCCGGATACCTATCGGTTCGAGGTCTCGGTGGTCCGGAACGACGTGGTGAATGCGTTTGCCTTACCGGGAGGGTATGTGATCGTCTTTACAGGACTGATTCAAAAAGCAGAGAGCGGAGAAGAGGTTGCCGGCGTCCTGAGCCACGAAATCAGCCATGTCCTGGAGCGGCATGGGATGGAACGGATCATCAAACAATCGGGCCTCGCCGCGGTGGTGACCGTTGTGCTCGGAGACCAGCAAGGTCTCATCGGCCTCGCGCAGCAACTGGGAATGAAGCTGGCGACGCTCAAGTTCAGCCGGGAACAGGAGACGGAAGCCGATCTGTCGGGGTTGAGACTGCTTCGGAAAGCCAGGATCGCGCCGGGCGGCATGATCCGATTCTTCGACCGGCTCTCCGAACAGGACATGCATCAAATCGAACTGTTTTCGACCCATCCGATGAGCGCGTCTCGCGCGAAACGGCTCGAGACGGAGACGGCCTCCTTGGCCGAGGGCCCGCCGGAACCGTTCACGTTCGACTGGAATCTAGTCCGGCAGTCGCTTGATCATGACAAAGGCCAAGGCTCAAAGGCATCTTGATTCGGACCTCCTGGCGAGAATCGGCGTCATCTCGGATACCCATGGTCTGTTTGATGCCGCGATCAGCGCGCAGTTCGCCGGCGTCGATCATATTCTGCATGCCGGTGATATCGGCCGCGCAACGGTGATTGATTGTCTGAGAGCGATTGCGCCCGTGACCGCTGTGTCGGGCAATGTGGACGGCTTTGAAGCGAGCGGCTTTCCGCGCGAACATGTCGTCGCCATCGCGGGGCGTCGCATCGCGTTGTACCACCGGCTGTATGAAGGCGGAGCGATGACCAAGGATGGCCGCACCTTTCTGGAGCGCGCCGATCCGGATGTCTGCATATTCGGTCATACGCATCGACC
>DASSBQ010000337.1:0-4184 GCA_035698625.1 Nitrospiraceae bacterium | reverse complement strand
GGCATGGCAGATACCGTGGCCTTCATGAAAAGCCGTTTCGATCGATTCGATCAATCGGGAACGATCGTTTTCACGGAGCACGAGTCGATCGAGCACGACGTGTAACCCGTGCTTGCTGCGGTGAGGCAGCGTGGTCTCGCCGTGAAGGTCCAGAATCTCCTCGCCGCATTTGACGCGAGTAAAGCCGCGCGTGAGGAGCGACTCGATGAGGGCGCGGTCATGACCGGGACCGAGGTCATGGAGAGGAAACAGAATCATGGCGCGTGCGTCAGGAAACTTGGAAAGCAGTTCGTCGGCGAGCGATGCCGGATGGTAGCCGCGGGCTTCTACGCCGCACTCGGGGCAGACCGGCTTGCCGACTTTGGCAAAGAGCAGACGTAGCAGGTCGGAGATCTCGGTAGCAGTTCCGACGGTGGAACGGGCCGTGCGGATCGGATTCTTTTGTTCAATGGCGATGGCGGGCCGAATATTGATAAGTCGATCCACATCGGGACGATCGACTTTTTCGATGAACATGCGCGCGTACGTGGAAAGCGATTCGACATACCGCCATTGACCTTCGGCGAACAGCGTATCGAACGCCAACGAAGATTTGCCAGAGCCGGACACACCGGTGATCGCCGTGACCTGATTGTGCGGAATCCGGAGCGAGATGTTTTTGAGATTGTGTTGCCGCGCGCCCTCGATAATCAGGTCGCCGGAAGTCGAGTCAGTGGGCATAGGGCGGTCATGAAAGCGGCTCTGCCGGGGCATGACCTGCCATCGTAGCAACTGGCTGGGATAGTCTGCAATGAGGACGAGCGGTAGAGGTAGCGTGAGCCGGTGTCCGTTATCCTTCTTTGGGCAGCAGGGCAAAGCCTTCCCGCCGAGCCGCCTCCCGCAGGCGCTGCAGGGGGCCTTTCCAACGGCCCTGTACGGCAACAAGCTCTCTCGCCACAGCGCTACATAGCCTGAACGGGCCCTCGGTTGGTGTCCGACTCCCGTTACGGTAGAATCCGCCCGCCGTGAAAGAAATTTCAAAACCGAGAGGCCGGCAACCGAAACCCTATAACCAGGCGGACCGCCTGACGAGAATGATGCGGGCCCTGGCGAGCCGGAGTGTTACACTCAACGATCTGGTTCAAGAGTTCGGCGTCACTCGACGGCAAGTTTATCGCGATCTGGAGCGCATTCAGGAGCAGGGGCATCCACTCGAACAGAACGGGGTAGGAAGCGATCGCACGTGGCGGCTTCCGCTCGGATACAAAGGTCTCCCGCCGATTACGCTCTCGCCCTATGAACTCATGTCGCTGCAATTGGCCAGGGCCTGCCTGTCGTACCTGGATGGCACGTCGTTTGTTGAGGACTTGGATCAAACATTGGCCAAGCTTCGTGCTTCGTTGCCGGACAAAACGCTCAATCATCTGGACCGTCTGGTTCAGGTTTTTGCTCCGCTCTCGAAGCCCATCAGGAAATACGGAGCGCAGGCCTCTTTGCTGCGCGAGCTTCGGAAAGCGCTGTTGCTGCAACTTACGGTTGAGCTTGACTATGTGAAGCCGGGCGACAGCGGGCCGTCGCGCTATCGGGTCGATCCGTATGCTCTTGTCCTCCATCAGCATGCGCTGTACCTGGCAACCTATTCCTATACGTCGGCAGGCGACCGCTTGTTCCTAGTGGATCGAATGAAAACAATCGCGCTATCCGATGAACGGTTTGACCTGCCGACCGAGTATTCTGCACCCGAACGATTCGGCAAATTGTTCGGCCTGATGGATGAGGCGCCGCACGAGATTCAATTGCATGTCGGAGCTGATGCGGCGCACTTTTTTCGGGAATCCCAGTGGCATGCAAGCCAACAGATCACGCCGGAGAAGGAGGGATCATTGCTGGTCACCTTCACGGCCGGTGGTCTGGAAGAAATCGCCCGGTGGGTGCTGTCCTGGGGCAAAGAGGTGAAGGTGCTCAGCCCGCCGGAATTAGTCCAGCTCGTCAAGGAGCAGATTACGAAAAGCCTACAGCATTACGATGATCGGTAGAGTATCGAAGTGATTCGGGCACTCCCGTGCAGCCTCCTCTAACAGCGTAGTGTGCGACAAACTGCCATGGTGGACGAAGGAGAATTGATGCGAGCGGCCGCGCCGGTTCAGTGCGGAGTCGCCGCACTGCTGTAGAGAATCGGCGGGCGGCATGCTTTCGCCCCGCACAGCCTCGACTCGCTGCTGTAGAGCGTGGGCCTTGGCCGACGAACGGCGCGCCCAGCCGGTGTTGGCCGTGATGCGATGGCTCGTATGAGCTATTGGTGATGATCTCAACTGCATCGCTTCGCCTTACGGACCACCGGAACGGCTTCGCTGTCAGCGACGACTGTTCTCTCTTTGTCTAGCGCCACGTCCAAACCTCTGCGCGCATCCGTTCCAGCCAAGGCGAAGGAGAGAGGGTGATTGATCGCCACATCTCGACTGAAAGGACGCTTAGGCCACCGCTCGCCGATCTGTGGGGAAGAGACGAGACAAAGCGGGCGCAGCGCTCATCATAAGAATGGATCAGGTCTGCAGTCGGCTGTGGGCCTCGCCTCGTTTGTCTGTTTCACATGTCAGCACGACTCGTACGCAATGTCGCTTCCGATCCACCGTTCCTCACGCGTCGCTTGAGCTGCCCATTACTATCACTGTGACATTTTCTGTCACACCTGTCTGCTAGAGTCCTCCATCGAATGCGGGCGACTGACGGCCAAAGCGCCGGTCGCTTCGGCGTTAAATGGAGGCTTCCATGCTGAATCGGCGAAATTTCATGAAGACAGTCACGGCCCTTGGAATGGGTATGGTCTTGCCGGCGGTTCGAAGAGTCGAGGGGTTGGCCGAGCCGTCGTCATGCAGTGACAGAGGGCCGATTGATTCGGCGGCTTCGATGGCCACGGTGGCCAAATATTCAGGGGATGAGTGCAGATCCCTAATGGAACTGGAGCGTTGCGCGGATCTTTTAGATGATCTGGACTGTACCGAGATCGTGTCAAATTACATGGGTCTCACGGAGTTTTCCCGATCGGCCGGTGACGCGAATTTTTGGCGGGTCTATTGTCCGTTCTGCAAACAGCGGACGTTGCGCACACTTGAGGTCGGCACAGAGGTGTTCCACTGTGACTGGTGCGATGCCGAGGGTTCCGCCATCGATTGTTATGCATGGATCGAGGGTGTTTCGCATAGGGAGGCAAGCGCCCGGTTGGAAGCGCTTCTCAACGACGGCGACTTGGTCGGTCGCCGCCCCGAGTATGAGCATGCGTGGGAGTTGATGGCACGGGCCCAGCGGTTCTATCACGAGTTGCTCAGCGAAGACCCGGCCGGAAGTGATGCACGAAGGATTCTGGCCGATCACGGCATCGGTGTGTCCGTCATCAAGCGCTTTATGCTCGGGTATGCGCCGGTTGAACCCATCGATCTGTTGAGCCGGCATCTATTAGCCGCCGGATACAATATTGAATGCCTGCATACCGTCTGTTTCCCTGCCGAGGATGGATCGAGGACCATGGTGGATCGATACAGAGGCGGCAATCTACTCATTCCGATTCGCGACTCCTCGGGACGGAGTTGGGGGTTCTTTCAGAAGAGGCTGTTCTCCGGCATCAACAATTTCGATATGGGATGGAGTCAAAGCCTTCTTCGAGTATCCGAACGACGGCTGCGTAGACTGATTTTCCCACATCCGGCCTGGCCTCGGGATTTTGGTCGATATGAGAAGGTGTTATTGGCGAGGCCCCCTTGGGACGTCATCGCGCTACAAGAGGCCGGCCTCGACAATGTCGTCTATGTGCCGGAAGGGCTCATGACCCATGATCCTGTTACCAGACGGACATTGCTCGCCTTGTCGAAGACAATCGTGTGCCCGTTTGATTCCGAAGGAAAAGGCCCGGCTGCCGCGTACGAGTTGCTTGATGCTTCTGCCGAATCGTCTTGGACCGTTCGTCTCATGTCGGTGCCGCCGAAGGGTGGAATTCTCAACATGCTTGAGTCCGGTGGAGCGACGGCCGTTCGGACGGCAATGGATCGTGCCGTCCCGCTTGAGCAATGGTTGGGGTAAGGGATATCGCCGGCGAAAGGAGAATAATCATGGAATGGCTGCTGCCGCTCATTCTGCAAACCGTAGTGCCGGCCGATCAGCTCATGGAAGTGACGTTGAATAAATCGTTGGCCCAAGTCATCCAGGAGCAG
>DASSBQ010000336.1:0-12576 GCA_035698625.1 Nitrospiraceae bacterium | reverse complement strand
TGCTGGCCGCTGCCCCGGTCAGCGGAAGAAGCCGCTGATCCCCGGCGGGCAATACGCGCATATAGCCCCACTGCCCGGACTGTGAGTACGGCAACCGCTGGTTGCTGTACACGTAGTCGCCAACCAGGCGGTACAATCCGCCGGCGGAGGGGATGAACGCATCCAGGACTTCCGACCCTGAATACTCCACCACGCTGAGGGTGTCCGCGCCGCGCATAAACGGCTCGATCGGCCATTCATGCTGCTCAACGCTAAACATCCCGTTCTGTTCGCTGCTCGCACCGATCACATGAATTCTCACCGGATCGCCGGCATGAGCCTCGATGATCGGCGTCGCCGGATCCTCAGGCTTGTCCGCCACGCAAGGCTGGAACACCTTGCCCAGCGAGCATCCCAATTCCTCACGATACTTGTACGGTTCCGACCGGTAATTCACGCCGGTCAGACCGGCCACATTCTGCACATACGGCATGAAACTGGTTCCGATGATGTTATCCTCGTCCTGGAAGAACAACGCGACGTCACGATAGTTCGGACGCGATTCGTTTCCAGGAATGGAACGGTCGATGATGACATCGGCCATCCAGGCATTCTTGTTCGTCAGGTCGGCGCCGGTCTTGGGATCGCGATACTTCGCGCCCTTCGGTCCGACGACTACCGCGCCGAATAAGCCGTTTCGCGGATTCAGCATCACATTGCCCCAATCCCACACCAGCGATGTCGTTTCGCCGAGGAATGGATCGGCATAGTAGGTATAGGTGCGCTCGCCGCCAGGGGCGATGGTCTGATCACCGGGATTGTTCCCGACGTTTGCGCCGAGAGAGTCCTTCGGGTCAAAGGCCAAGCCGATTGCAGAGAACGACGCCTTGCCTTCCTTCATCTTGTTCTTCAGTTGCACTTTTATACAATCACCTGAATTCACGCGAAGCGTCAGCGGCATCGGTTGGGCGCCGCCCGCTACTTTCGAAACCTCTTCTTCCAGAGCGTAGATCTTCGCGTCTGAATTCGTCAGGAGGATCTTTCGCTCGAAGTCGACTTCAATGGACTCAGGCGCCTTGGAATTGAACTTCATGCCGGGATAATCCATGGCCACCACATTGAAGCTCTTCACAGGCGCGTCGGCCGGACAGATCGGTTGCGGGGCCGGCAGCTCGCTGCGGCCTGAGAAACCGACGGGGAGCCGTTGAAGATCGGTCTGCGGTTTGTCATAGACACGGATAATTCCCCATCCTCCTTCCGAAAACTTGGAAGAGCGACCATTGAAGTGGATGTAGTCACCCGCCTGCAAACGGGGTCCACCCGCCCGCGGAACGACCAAGTCATACCGCTCGGCGATTCCGATGTGGATGGAGTTCTTTCGGTTCGCGTCCCCGGCATAGCGTTCACTGAGGAACGTATGGCCGGACACCGTCCAAACCATCGATTCATTCATCAAGGTGTGCAACAGCCGGAACACCATGGTGTCGCCGGCATACGCGCGGAGGAGCGGCGTATAGGGATCACCGTGGACTTGACTGTTGAAGATCTGCGAGACGTCAGGATTGGTCGCCAATCGCTGTGCGATCGGCGCGGCCCTGAAATTCAGCCCGCTGCCGGTCGTATGAGTCCCGCCGTTCAGGAACGGCATCGGGGTCATATAGATCTTCTCCGGCATCATAAAGGACACCGTTTTGCCCGCTTCAAGGGCGACTTCAATCGGTTGTCCCGGAGGATTGCCTGCCGTGACGATGTTCACCGTGTGCGGCACCGTATCGTGCACCTGCACCATCAACTCACGGAAGCTACCGTTCACGCCGTGCCCGACCGGTTCGATTGTGCGGATGTCCGCGACCGGTCCGCTGCGGATTTGCTTGCCGGTTTTCGGATCATGATAGGTCGATCCGACCGGCTCGGCGATGAATGTCCCAAAGCCGCCGTGCGGCCATGTCGTGGCTCCGAACGCATGGTCGTGCCAGAACACGGTCCCCACATCGGCATCGACCCAGAATCGCTGCCGAACGAACTCCACCGTCACAATATCGTTGGCGGGATGATCGTTCTTCAGCCCCTTGGCCAGGGTAATCGTATTGCCTTTGATTTCCTTGATTCGGGCAATTTCATTTCCTTTCACGTTATCCGCGCCCACGAGAATGAGCGTGCCGACGTGATACTGTTTTGCATTCTTCACAGTGATCGTCTTGGCGCCCTTCTTGGCAGCCGCGGTCATCACCGTGTTCATCGGGACCGGCAATCCCTTCTTGTTCTTCTTCTCCAGCATCGTGAACGGGCGGACGGACTGCTCGTAGGAGAAGCCGGTGATCACGCCGTCGGATGCCTGGTTGTCAAACTGCAGGAAATGCCAGTGCGTGTTGATCTTCGACGACTGGAAATTCGTATAGTCGTCGTCATCCCACTCGCTGGTCAAGGTCCAATCGACACAGTCATAAATATTGCCACGCACAACCAACGGATACTTCAAATCATCGTTGGCGCGAATGGCGGCTTCTTCTTCATGCAGCACATAGATCAAGCCCGTCGGATCGATCACCGGAGGCTCCTTACCCTGAGCCTTGGCAATCTTGATCGGAAGCTTGATGAAGTGGACGTTGTAGTGCTTCCGTCCGGCGTTCTCCGGACACAAGCTCCAGACACCGTTCTCGCCTGGCATCGCCTGGTCTTCGCTCTCCTCGCCGTTTGCGTCCCTGCGGATCATTTCCAACCAGGGCGCGCCCACATGGTTCGGTGAAAACATGACCCGCTTTCCGAAGTGCGGCGTCAAATGCGGCCACGCCACCTTTCCGGTGAGCGGATCGAATGTGATCGGATGGCGCTTGCCCGGATGCGTGGATTTATACTTCGGATTGTCAATCGTGCTTTCCTTTTCACTCATGGCACGATTGCCTTCCCAAATCCAATCCAACACGGTTGCGTCATACGATACGATTTGGCCCTTTTCGTCATCCTTGTGGCCGGGCTTGCCGGGGGTGGGCAACTGCATGGCCACCCAATCCTTGATATTGATGACCGCCGGGTTACCCTTCCAGTTGCTCTTCCCCTTATCGGTGATTTGGAAAATTTTGCCGAACCAATCGACCGTCTTCCCGACCAGCTTGTCGGAAGATACAGGAGCATTGATCCGACCCTTACGATCCGGGAGCTCCCGGAGGTCCGGCATCACGTCGTTCCGCATATCGCCCTGCTGTAGGGTGTTGTACACGCGCCAATAACCCCACATTCCCGCCACATAATGGTGCGCCACGTGGCAATGGAACAAAAAGTCACCGGCCAATTGCTGACAGAGACCGGACCCGCACTCCGTTTCGAGATCGAGCGCTTCCGATGGCCCGATCACTTCCACGTCAACTCGGTCCGTCTTGTGACGAATGACCGGATATTTCACAGGCCCGTTGACCGCTGTGGCCCAGAGATTCATGTCATCGATGGCACGCGGGCTCCGTGGCCAGCGAATCGTGCCGCCGTGCGGATGGTGAGAATGGAACACTTCCGATCCGCCATGAACCAACCGGAATTTCGCCGGGTCGCCGAGGTAGGAACGGGGAATCGTCGGAGACGGATCGCCGAAGGTATACGAGCTGTATCCCATCGACTCATCTTCGAACCCGAAATACTCGTGCTGCACATGCATGTTATTGATGCCGAACGGCTCGCTGCGGTAATTGATCGCCCGAGCACCGGGACGGTAGACGTCGGTCAACGGATCGCGCTGCGGCAGGAAGTCACCCTTCTTATTGACCGGGCGAAACGCTTCGTCGCCTACTTCATGATACATGAGCACAAATTCGCGGAAGTCCGGACCGGTCCCGTTCTTGATGATGACCTGCCAGCCGCTGTTGGCCGGAGTCGGATCACCGGTGCCGAGGGGCTCCAGATACTCGGACCCTCGCGGCTCAACCACGAAGGTACCGAACAACCCCATAACGGTCAATTCGCGATCGTTGCTAAAGGTATGGAACTGACGCGCGCCTTCTTGGATGCTGGGGTGGATGTACCATTCGAAATCCTGGGTTTTGCCTTCAGCTACGATCGAATCCGGATTGGTCGTGGTGGCGGCCGCTCCGCTGGCACTGACGATCATGCTGGAGCCGTGAATATGCAGGCTCACCTCTTCCCCGCCCTCGATCTTATTGCTCAGCTTCATCTTCACGCAGTCGCCTTGGTTTGCCCGAATAGCAAGCGGTTGGATCCACTGCGCCTGAACGCCGGGAATGATCGCGCCCGGGTCGAATCCTTCCTTATCGCGGGCGGCCCTGTTCGTCTCTTCTTCAGCCCGCACGTTCTCGAGGTTTTCATCCAGAACGTACATATAGCCCGGATAGAAGTCGAGCCATTGATTCAGGGTGATCTCTACGTTGATGGCCGACACATTGAACTGCTTCACCGGAGCTGAGGCTGGACAGCGGCCGCCGTTGGTGGCGGCAACCGGCTCCACGCGAGGATCGGACATGAGCAACATATCCTGACCACCGGCTCCATATTGGTGCAACATGGAAGCGGTATTGAACATCCCGGTGTTGACCTGCTGCACTTGCGGGTCACGGTTCAACTGATCCATGACGCGCTGGTGGTGCTGGTCAACCTTGGCCGCGCGGTCTCCGCGGCCTTCCATCGTGTCCTCGATAATCGTTTGCCCCTTCAATTGCTCGGCCCATGCCGGCAGCTGATGAGACATGGCCGTATGCTGAGGCTGATGCTCAGCGTGGGAGGAAGTCTCAGCCGACGCAGCAAGTGGAATGCACAAGAGCGCTCCACCGGCGATCACGCTGAGACTGCGTGATGTGAGATGAGTTACCCAACTATTCATGGATCGGCCTCCTTGAATGATTTAGGGAACAAATCGAAATGGATCTTAAATCGCCAGGGAATCACACGGGGATATTCATTCGTGTATTTATTCCTTTGAACGACTGGCAAGCCCATTACATTAGAAAAAGTCCTAAAGAGAACGGCACAATACTCAACTTGATTTTGTATGTCAACCCCTTCGAGGCTGCTCGGACCAGGGCCTCAACGTCCTTCAGAGACCAGCCAGCAGGGCTTCCGAAGAGGACTCTTTGTCGATGGTGCTTTTATGCGATAATGCGCCGGTATGTTGCTCAAACGCTGGCTCGTCGGCCTGCCGCTCAAAACTGCGCAAGCCGCCGATGAACGCCTGTCCAAGACGATTGCCCTTGCGGTCTTTTCCTCCAATGCCATTTCTTCCGTCGCCTATGCCACGGAGGAAATCCTTCTCGTTCTGGTCCTGGCGGGAACGGCCGCCATGGCATGGTCGATTCCCGTCAGCCTGGCCATCTTGTTCCTGGTTGCTATTCTGACCGTCTCGTATCGCCAAATCATCTATGAGTATCCGGAAGGAGGCGGCGCCTATACCGTAGCCCGGGCGAACCTCGGCGACATTCCGGCCCTATCGGCAGCCGCCGCCTTGATGATCGACTATGTCCTGACAGTCGCCGTCAGCGTGGCCGCCGGGGTGGCCGCTCTTACCTCCGCTGTACCCGACTTGTTGCCCCATCGGGAAACGATCGGGTTGATCGCCGTCGGGTTTATCGTCGTGATGAATCTGCGCGGCATGCGGGAATCGGGCCGCTTCTTCGCCTTCCCCACCTACATCGCGATCGGCGCGCTGAGCGTCACGGTCATCATCGGCAGCCTGCAAATGTTAACCGGCCATGACTCCCCTGCCGTCCCGGCTCCAGTCGCAGGGGTGACCATGGAAAGCCTCACCATTTTCTTGATTTTGCGCTCGTTCGCCGCCGGATGCACCGCCGTGACCGGAATGGAAGTCATTTCGAACGCAGTCAAATCTTTCCGCCGGCCGGAATCCAAGAATGCCGCCACGACGATGTTATTCATGTCCCTCATCCTCGCCTCGCTCTTCAGCGGGATCACGGCATTGGCCTACCACTACGGCATCGTCCCGAAAGCGGACGAGACGGTCGTGTCCCAACTGGCGCGGATCGTGTTCGGGACCGGCCCCCTCTATTATTCGGTCCAGGCCGGAACTATGCTGCTCTTGATCCTCGCTGCAAACAGTGCTTTCAACGGTTTCCCGCTCCTCGCCTCAATCCTCGCCCGCGACGGATACATGCCGCACCAAATGGCGAGTTACGGTGACCGGCTTGTCTTTTCGAACGGTGTCGTGATTCTCGGAATCCTCGCCTGCCTCCTTATCGTATTGTTTCGCGGCGATACCCATGCCCTGATTCCGCTTTACGCCGTCGGCGTGTTCGTCTCTTTTACGCTGTCACAGGCCGGCATGGTCCGTCGTTGGCTCGTTAAAAGGGGACCGCACTGGCGAAAAAAGCTGATCGTCAACGGAATGGGCGCGCTCACGACCGGAGTGGCGACCGTCATCATCGCCAGCACCAAATTTGTGCAGGGCGCATGGATCGTTTTCGTCCTCATCGCGCTGTTTATTATTCTCTTTCTCTCCATTTATTCGCACTACAAGGCCGTCGCCGAACAGGTCTCGCTGTCCCGCGACCACCGCCCTCCCCTGCCAAGACGCAATATCGTGGTCATTCCGATCGGCGGCGTGAATCGGGCCGTCGTGCGAGCCGTCGACTATGCGCGCAGCCGCGCCGGTGAAATTCGGGCGGTGCTTGTGGACGTGGACAAAGAAGAAACGGCCAAGGTTGAAATTCAGTGGGCGCAATGGGGCTGCGGCGTTCCGTTGGTCGTCCTGCCGTCTCCTTACCGGTCTATCCTTGGCTCCCTGCTTGACTACATCGAGGAACTCC
Organism: Nitrospiraceae bacterium; assembly: GCA_035698625.1. Classification (GTDB taxonomy): domain Bacteria; phylum Nitrospirota; class Nitrospiria; order Nitrospirales; family Nitrospiraceae; genus DASSBQ01. The sequence continues at coordinate 5,839 of DASSBQ010000336.1, read as the reverse complement.
TGCAGAAAAATCCGGATGGCTGGGTCACGGTGGTTATTCCCGAGATCCTACCGGCTCGCTGGTGGCAAAATATTCTTCATAACCAACGCGCGCTCATGCTGAAGGCGGCGCTGCTGTTTCGCGAACGGGTTATCCTGACGGATGTGCCGTTTCACCTCAGCCGATAATGGAGGATGCTGGCACCATGATGTATTCCCATCGATCGCTCGTCACAACCGGAGCCTGGGTGTTTCTCTTGATGCTCTGCGCCGCCATGCCCGGCCATGCCTTCAAAATCGTGGAACCGGCGACAGGCAGCACAGTGGAGTCCGGCGCCACCGTAACGGCTCGGGTCGATGTGGGATCCGATACCGGCATCGTGAAGGTTCGCTATTATTGGTATCCCGAATCCGCCGACACGCTCGTCGAACAGGATGAAGAACGGAGCGGTAGATCGTCACAGGACAAGCTGGCCGACGAGAAATACTGGCAACGAGACAGTATCACCGATGCGCCGGTCGTCGCGCTCCCGTCTCTGGCGTCTACATCGGATCGGAATCCGCCGTTCGGCGGCCCCTTAAAGGTGCCTGGAGCGGCTATCGGTGGCGCCAGGCTGCTGGCGGTCGCGGAGATTTCCCAAGGCCGACTCGGCACTCGATCCGTATTCGACGAAATCCTGCTGAACGTGCAGCCTAAGGCGGATCTTCTCTCCATCGAGTTCGAAACGGATAAGCCTCTTCGGCTCGGTCGAGCCGGGCAGTCCTCGGCATTTGGCCATGTCGATTCAATGGGCAAGGTTTTCGAGTTGCCGGTCGTCGGGGAATTCGCGGACGGCGTCGCCCGGTCACTAGTTTCCCCCAGCACCGGGACGACCTACCGTTCCTCGAACGAACAGGTCATCAAAGTGTTACCGAAGGGTCTGCTTCAGATCACGGGAAATGGCGCTACCGTACTGGAAGTACAGAATCGAGGGAAGCACGCTTCTCTGGAGGTGGCGGTCGAGGTCAATGAAGAGCCAAATCTGCCGCCAATCGCGGACGCGGGCGCAGCTCGAACGGCAAAAGCCGGGTCCAAAATCCGTCTCAACGGCTTAAAGAGCACCGATCCGGAGGGAGAAGCGCTCTATTACAGTTGGAGCCAGGTACGGGGAAGCAAGGTTGCATTGCTCGATGTGAACATGCCCGAGCCTTCGTTTACCGCCCCCCATGTCTCGGAAACCCGCTTGTTCCGATTCAAGCTGCGCGTCACGGACAAGAAAGGGGCAGACAGCCTCCCGTCGTACGTGGATGTGACGGTTGAACCGTGAATAACGAGGCTCCGTTCATGAACTGCGGATCCTGGTGGAACTCGCCCATCGAAACCGTGACCATTCGGCCACGCAAAAACTCTCTTCAGACGTCGCCGCACGAAGAGCTTCCAACCCAACAGCTGCTGACTCGAAGTATCACTCAAGAACCCCGTAATCTTTCCCAGGCCGCTCGGTAGATCCACGAGTTCCATTTCCCCATCTGATCGTGCAGCTTCGGTTATGCCTAGCATATACTTCATGTCGTTCAGCACCGATCGGCGTGTCTCTTCACGACCGATGACCTTGCCGTCAGAGCCTGAAGCTCCATTACGATGATGAAGGAGATACTGTGATGTCCCGTTTCGCCCGCTCGATGATCATGCTGCTGTCTTTCGCGCCGCTTGCCGTCATCGGCGCCGGCTGCGCGAAGCACACAGAGCGATCCGATTCGCACGTCCACTACATCCAAATCCGAGATACCATCACGCCTATGGATCTGTATGTGTCCGTGGGAGATCAGGTGCGGTGGCAAAATCTGCGTGGCGAACCGGTCAAGATTGGACTGCTGCCCGGCGTCGATCTAGAGAAGACCAGCTGTGAAAAAGGGTTCCGGAACTTCGGCGTCATGGACGATTTCGTGACGATCAAGCCACGAGACTACGTGAGTCTCTGCTTCGTCAGGCCCGGGCTGGTTCGATACAACATTTGGATGGATCCGAACGACACGAAGGGAAATATAACGAGGACAGCCGTCATTCACGTCGAGCGCTCCTAGCAGCATCCCTGGTGCGAATCAGCGGACAATCCGTGCAGAGCGCTTGCGCACGGCCTCTAATGCACGCCGATGTCGCAAGAGTTCCGTCCCGTACTTGGAACGTAACGAGAAGGCCGGCTTCCGTTTCATTCGTCTTGCAACTTCCCCCAACGCGCGGGCGAGGAGCCGGATCAACACCCCTCCTGCCTTGGTGATCCATCCGAAACGCGCCTCCGCCTCGTGCAAATCCCGTAACGAATAGCGGACAGATTCAATTTCCTCCGCACAGCGGAACCGGGCTCGTTTCAAGTCGTTCATCGACAAGCCCGAGCCCCGCCATCGACGGGCTCCTTCCATTCCGCCCCCCCAGGTGGAGAGCCGTTCAAAGAGAATCGCGCCCATTGTAAACGTAAAGGCGGCATGCAGAATGCCGCGGACAGGCCGCAACGTCCGCCGCCACGGCGAGTAAAACACTTCGCGATTGCAGTCGTTCCGGTACAGCACATGCTTGCGAAGCAGGAGGTTAAGATGATGATGGCTGTTTTCGTGGATGAAATCGTCGATCAAGTCCAGGCGGCCGCGATCGAAGCAGTTGAGAAACGATAACCCCGGCTGGTGCCGATAGCTGAAGCTGACCACGCCCCGCGCCTTCAGTGGAATGATCCGCGACGTCAGTATCGACAAGCAACGGTTTCCGACGGGCCACGCCTGCTCGATCACGCATAACGCACGACGCATGTTGACCGCGACCTGAGGCGGTGTATGACAGACCCGGGTCGGGACACGGTTTCGACCATACACCACCGTGGGTCCCAAGGTCAGAGTCCCGAAGGCATTGCTCCGCAGGACCACGGGTTCCTGCCGCCGCCAATGCCAACGGGGGTGAGGAGCATCGGTATAAAACGGGACCCGCCGGGTTCCGTTCACGAACGCGATCTGCCCGCTGGTCACCATAAGACGGCATCCCGACGAGGCGGCTCGTCGAAGGGCCTCGCGCACGGATCGCGGCGCATGGTAAACAAGGCCGTCGGTCCCGACCGAAACGGTATAAGGGAGCTCCGCCCGATCAAAGTTTGCGGCAAGATCGCAGGCGGTTCCCCAGCTCCGACGTCCGGTTTTCCGAATCCATTCGCACGTCAATGCCGGATTCCACAACAATGCTTGCCGGGCCACCTCACCCGCCAGACGCCGGCAGAGATAGCCGATCCGCGCCGCCAGCCGGCCGTCGACCACCGCTCCGTCGGGGAACAACTCCTCGGCATAACCGTGCTCATACCAAGTCTGCTGACAATCGGCATACAATTGATCGATAAACTCGATATCCCGGCCGTTCCGCTCGGCTTGCTCGTGCAGATCGATGAAATAAACAAGGTCATTCAAGGTTTCAATCCAGCCGACGACGCGCCACTCAGAATAGCTCTCGAAGTTCATCGCGTCGCCGACCAACCGGATCAACTCGACGGGCAGGCGTAATCGCGTAGCAGCTTGTGGATGGCAATGTTGTAACTCATGGCAGAGATCCCCAAGGAGGTCCTTCATGGAAAGCCGGAATTCCTTCATCAGGGAGAGCAGAAATGATTCATCAAAGAGTTTCATGCGGCTCATGAAGCGGAAACCTCCGTAACTGACGTGACGCCATCAGGCCACCCGGATTGCGCTCTGTCCATAACGGCCGAATGCATAGAATGAAGGTTCCGTTTACCCATTGCCTCGCGCAGAAAGTTTCAGCGGTGCAACGTATCACAGCCTGGACGAGGGGATCGAGGTCGCATGTCCCTCTCCTTGATGGAGCGAGGAAACGAGCGAGATGGCCATAACGATATGCGAGCTTGCTGCAGTCCTTCGTGAATTGGGGCCCGCCTTGGCAGGCGGCTGGATCCAAAAAATCGGCGAACCAAGACCCGATGCCATTCTGCTCGACATCAGAGCTCGCGGCGCCACGAGGCGGCTGCTGATGTCGATCGATCCGGATCAGGCCAGACTTCACCTGGTCACGCGGTCGTATCCCAATCCTCCCGTGCCGCCGCCGTTCTGCCAGTTTCTGCGGGCGCGATTATTGGGGGCTCGAGTCGACCGCATCGTACAGATCAACGAGGACCGGATTGTCCGCCTGGACTGCACAGCCGCAACCGGAACATGGAGCTTCGTCGCTGAATTCCTCGGACGACAAGGGGACTTTCTGGTGATCGACGGAAACGAACAGATCCTCGCCACCTATCGCCAAGTCAAACCCCGGGTCGGATGCCGCTATGCGCCGCCCTCACTTCTCTCCGCCCGTTCCACCACTTCTCCGCCGGCTCCGGCCACAACAACTGCGAACGGGGACGCAGAATTCCCTCTTTCTACCGAATTGGAGCACCGCTATGCCCGGCGTGAAGAGGAACTCTCGCTCCACCGCCTCACCGCCGCGCGAGAAACATTCCTGCGCAAAGCGATCAAGAAACAGCACCGGCTCATCAGTGCGCTCGGCGCAGATTTGACAAAAGCGGCCCGGTACGAGCGGTACGCCCACTATGGAGAACTCTTGAAGGGGGCGCTCGGCCTCCTTTGCAAGGGACAAACCGAAATTACGGTGGTGGATTACTTCGATGAAAATCTTCCGGAACTCAGGATTCCGCTCGATCCCGCGAAGACTCCGCAGGGGAACATGGACGATTACTTCTCCAAGCACAAGAAGTTCCTCACGGCCCGGAAGGAAATTATGCCGCGAATCGAATTGATCCAGCGGGAACTCCGCGAGATGGAAAATGAATTGGACGCTATCACACAAGGGAAATGGCAGCCGCCCCAGCCGATGCCTCCCGGGAGACCCGGCCGGCCGGGCGCGCCGCACCGGCGCGACAGCCGGCAGGAACGGCGCGGACCCTTTCGACGATTCACGTCCTCCGATGGCTTGCCTATCTATGTCGGTCGGAACGCGCGGGAAAACGACGAATTGACCTTCGCGGTCGCCAGAAGCGACGATCTCTGGCTCCACGCACAAGGAGCGCCGGGCTCGCACGTGATCGTTCGTCTGGAAAAAGGTCTCGACCCGCCAATCGACACGCTGCGGGATGCGGCGATGCTGGCCCTGCTATACAGTGATCTCAAGAAGAGCGGGCAAGGAGACGTAATCTATACTAGACGCAAATGGGTGCGCAAAGCGAAAGGCGCATCGCCCGGCAGTGTGACCGTGACCCGGGAGAAATCCCTCTTCATTCGCCTCGACAAGACTCGGCTCGATGCCTTGAAGCATCGATTGCCTGATTCAAACTAAATCGGGGCCGTGATCAACCGCAGCAAGGTTCGCTCGACATCAGGCGGCAGGGCCGCCCACTCCAAGCCGAAACAACCGTCTTCAACCCATCGGACATAAGCCGGATTGATGGCCAATGGAGCGGTCCTTCGTGGGATAGGTAAAGATAAGGACAGTCGATCCCCCACCAGAACTTGTACATGGCTGAGCACCTTGCATCCCTTTGCGGACAGGTTCACCACCGTGCCGTGCCCCTGATGATCTCCATCGAAAGAGACCGACAGCTCGCTCCGTGCAAATGAAAGGACCACGGGCGGCGACATCCGAAACCTGGGATGTCGCCGCAGCTCGATCACATTATTTTTGAGCGGCTCGGACTCGTCCATGGGCCTCACCATCGGCAGGCTGGCAACAGATATCTCCAGCCTTTCCGGCAATTCTTTAACGTCCTGCCGGCAAGGTACTCCAGCCCGATAAGATTGTCTATGACTGCCACGAACTTCCCAAATTCCTTCGTCTGGTTCTTTCCACTTCGTTTCCAAATATTCGATGATGCTGGTTTGAATGGCCCAGCCGCGTTCAT
>DASSBQ010000335.1:0-9240 GCA_035698625.1 Nitrospiraceae bacterium | reverse complement strand
AAAATGAGAAGAGCAAAGGGCAAAAGAGGTAATTTCATAAGCACCTCAGTTCGGCAGAAGGGTCAGAAGTGTAAAGCACCGGCGCAGTTTACCACCGTCGGTCCGAATAGGTAAGAATTGACCAAGGTTCCGTACCGTGCGCATGGTGGCCGATAGATGTTTGAGATGGTTCAGACATCGGAGCAGGAGGTATGTCATGAAGTTAAGTGCAAGGAATCAGTTTCAAGGAACAGTCACGAAGGTCACGGAAGGTCAGGCGATGGCCGAGGTACGGTCAAAGTTGGTAACTTGGAGGTAGTCGCTGCCATCACCGATGGATCGGTTAAGAATATGGGTCTGAAGGTGAATGACCCCGTAACGGTCGCTGTGAAGGCGACGGATGTAATGGTCGGCAAGTAAGCCGTAAGTTAGGCGAAATGGGGAGGGCTCAGCGACCACGCACGCTGCCCTTCTCCATGTCGCGGGAGAGACGTGGGAGAATCAGCGTGGCGCGCCGAAAGACTGCACGGACGCTGCCTCCCTCCTGCATTTCGAGTTTGCAGCTATGATTTCATGGCGGAAGAAGAGGACGACGCCTAATGTGTAAAACTCACGACTTCACCTATCAGACGGGTGTCAGGCTGAATGAAATTGCGCTCAGCACTGATCTCCGCGAGCAATACTGAGTGGGTACAGCCTCGGAATCGTCAGGGTAAGGATGACTGCGGTAATAACCGACAAAGCAACTCCAATTCCGAAGAGGTACCAACTATTCGGCCTCATCGCTCCCAGGGCCACTATTACAAAGAGAATCGGCAGATCGAGGAAATGGGTGAAGGTAGGCAGGTGCTTTCCTCTTACCTTTTCTAATTCCGGCGTTACGGTTCCCAACTTGAGCGCTGTTTGGGCGAGCCGACGCAGACGCATAAAATATAGTCGGGTAATCGTGTTACCTTCTATGAATTCAAAGGCAAACAGCGCAACCATCCCAGCCAGCCAGGGAATTGTGAGGAACGCCCAGCCTCCATACATCGTGATGATCAGCCAGACGCCAGAACCGAGCAGGAGTAGGGCTCCAGGTACCACGAAGCCATCATAAAGCACAGCAATTTGACGTACGGCCTCCGCAAAGAGAGGCAGACTATGAGCTTGACGTGAACGCAGATCTGCATACCAGACGCCGATAAGGCCTGCGCCGATGAGCACTAATCCGAGAAGATGGACGAACCTCAGAATCGAGTAGGACATCGAGGCTGATTGTAGTTGGCACTGTCCGATAGAACAAATCCAAAGTTGTACACCTACTGCGTATGGCAGTGGAGGTGTCCTTTTCGCTCAAGCGCAAAGGTAGTCAGTTGTACACCGTGGTGGATTGTTCTTGTCTGCTAGGGGCTTTCACAAATCTGTCGAGACACTTTGATACGCTCCTTCATCTGCCCAATGTCGCACTTCTGGCTGGGATGTAGTAGACCACACAGTGAACTGCCCCCAATCATCCCGAGGACCTCGCCGATTCCAATCCTGATCTTCCCCCCAAATGATGCAACGTCTAAGACGAACCATGTACGGCTGTAGGCTACGCAAGTGAGATAACCTTGCTCACCTAGGCATTGCACTAGGCTGTAAAAAACGCCTACCGTAGGCATCAACATACACATGCAACTCACCGTTCTGCACACAGGAGGATGCCATCATGGAGTCGCAGGGGTGCACTGACGTATTGCCCTTTAGCAAAGATGTCCTTAATTTCATCAAAGCGGCGGAGGCCCTGCTTTCACCTGTTATGCGGACCTCTGAGTTGACGCCCGATGAGTGTGAGATCATTGGCGAGTATGTCAAAAGCTTGTCGAACGTGAAGCACCCTTGGAGTAAAGTCCTCCCAGTCAAGTATACGTAGACTACGCTAATCCCCTGGTGGATCATTTTGCACAGTCTGCCAGGGTTCTCTCTCAGCTAATCACCTACGGCCAGACGGCTGCGACTCACTCCGACCCCCCGTTCAATTTAAATCCGATCCTCGCAATGCCTGCGGGTGCTATGCGTAGTATGGCCGGATTGTTCATCCCGTGTGCCCGTTTGGATAGGCGATGTGTTACATTTTTTCCTCCAATTATCCGTGTTGGCTAGGCTCCCATGATAAAGGCAGATGTGCGGTGCGGTGCTATTGTGCGCGTCACAAAAGATCGGTGGGATGCCGCTGCTGGGACACTGGCTGAAGTGGATTCGGTTCGGCATGCGCGGGGTTTGGAAGAGTGGTGTTTTACCGTAGGTTGGCACCGTTCACCGCCAAATAAGCGGGCGGTCCACCGAGACCATAGCATCAATCTGTTTGAAAGTGACCTCGCCGACTTAGAGATCTTCACAGGCTCCTTGCCTTCCATCTTGGTTCCACAACGGCAACGAGGTAGGGCTATAATGAGCAGGACACCATCCCCTCAACTCGGCTTGCCCTATACGGCCCATGACTACATCTCCGATCGACTCAACCTCGAAGGCTTCCCCCGAGGCGCAGCCCCCTATCACATTCAGGTAGCGGCCACCGTTGGTTATAACACCGGCATGCGGAAGGGGGAAAATCCTTTCACTAGAATGGGACAAACACATCGATTTAGTGAGCCACTGCATTCGCCTGGAACGGAAGCAGACCAAAACGAAAGCGCCACGGGTCATCTACATGACCGGGGATTTCCTTAAAGGCATTTTGAAGGCGAAGGAAGTACGGGGCCGGGATTATCCTTCCTATCCATGGGTGGTAGAGATTGCGGGAAAAGTGTTCTGAATTTCGATCATGGGATGGAAAGCGCTAGTTAAGCGGCTCGGCTTAGAAGGCCTCTTGGTCCATGATCTTCGCAGGACAGGAGTGAGGAATCTAGTACGGGCCGGGTTCCTGAAACCGTCGCTATGAAAATCAGCGGTCACAAGACCCGCTCGGTGTTGACCGCTACAACGTTACCTCAGAGGAGGACTTGAGAGCCGCTGCGATGAAGCTTGATGAGCACATTCGCCAACAAAAGGTTACACTTACGGTTACACCCGCCCCTGAGATCCATGCCGTTGATTCCCTCCACATCGCGCAAGCCATTGAAAGAAGTGGCGGAGAGGGTGGGATTCGAACCCACGGTCCCTTACGGGACAACGGTTTTCGAGACCGCCCGATTCGGCCGCTCTCGCACCTCTCCTCCGGTTCAGATATGCGGCGCAAGCTTAACGTGATGCGGCGTCGATTTTCAAACGAAAATCGGAGGTGCATTCTTTGTGACTATGAGTTGAAGACGATGGGGCCCCATTCGGCGTGGGCAGGGATTCAACTTCGAAGCGATGAAAACACGATTACATTTTGTGATGACCCGATGGTGCCTTAGACTCAAAAGCACAGGCGCACTGAAAAGACTCCCACGCCATTGGATAACGAGATCACCTCAAACTCACTGTGACGACACCTTCAGGTCCCGGCCTTCCACTGCGCCATACCCTTATCGATCTGCTTCGAGTCCGGGCGTCTGATGAGCCGGCTCAGCCGGCCTATGTGTTCCTGAGAGACGGAGTGACGCCTGATTGCATCCTCACATATGGAGACCTGGACAAGCAGGTGAGGGCCATCGCGGCGTTCTTGATGGAGCGGTTTCCCCGGAGAAGCCGTCTCTTGCTCATGTACCCGCCGGGCCTGGACTTTGTCACCGCCTTTTGGGGCTGTCTCTACGCCGGGATGGTAGGGATTCCCATTCCTCCACTGGACGGCTTCCGCATCAAACAGAGCGCCGGTCGATTGGCGGCGGTGAATCAGGATGCCCAGGCAGCCGGCTTGCTCACGGTACGCGATACAATCGCGCTGTGCCGAGAGGCCGGCTATCGTCAATTTGTGGGCGACCCTGATCAATGGATCGCGACCGATGCCTGCGACACAGCGAGTGCAGATGCGTGGAGTGACCCTGGTTCCCTCATATCGGATCTGGCGTACCTTCAATACACATCCGGATCGACGGCGCTGCCGAAGGGAGCCATGGTGAGTCACGCCAATGTGATCCACCAATGCCGCTGCATTACGACGGCAGGCGGATATGATGAGCGATCGGTGACCCTGTCCTGGATGCCCCACTACCATGACTACGGCCTGGTAAAGGGCGTCCTTCATCCGATTTCGATCGGCCGGCCGGCCTACCTCATGTCCGCCGTCGCATTTCTGAAGTGTCCACTTCGCTGGCTGCAGGCGATCGAACGCCATCGCGTGACCCATAGCGGAGGACCGAACTTCGCGTACCGGCATTGTGTCGCCATGACCACGTCAGAGGAACGGTCGACATTAGACTTGTCCGGCTGGCAGGTGGCCAGTTGCGGGGCGGAGACGATCTTTGAACACACGATGGAGGAGTTCATTGCGGCCTTTTCACCCGCCGGCTTCAAAGACAAGGCGTTCTATCCAGCGTACGGGATGGCCGAATTTACCTTGCTGATTTCGTTGAAGCCGGACGGCGAACGGCCTTACGTCGAGTCGCTGGATGCTCGTTCGCTCGAACAGGGGACCGTGTGCCCGGCGATCGGCGGCAGTAACGCCACGCGGACAGTGGTCGCCTGCGGGCGTCCTGTCGGCGATACGGTTGTGGCGATCGTCGATCCCATGACAAGGCGACGGTGTCGGCAGGATCAGGTTGGTGAGATCTGGCTCGCCGGACAGAGTGTCACGCAGGGATACTGGAACAAACCCCATGAGACGCGAGAAACCTTTCATGCCGTCATCGACGATACGGGAGAAGGTCCATTCCTCAGGACCGGCGACCTGGGATTTGTCCGTGATGAACAGCTCTATGTCACCGGCCGGCTAAAGGACCTCATTATTATCCGGGGAAGAAATCATTACCCTCAAGATATCGAGTGGTCGGTGCAGCAATGTCATTCGGCTCTCAGGGCGGGCTGCGGGGCCGCATTTTCCATCGAAGCGGACCAGGAAGAGGCGCTGATCGTCGTCCAAGAGGTTGAGCGACAAGAGAATGCTCCGAACATGGACGAGTTGGCCGGCCTTATCCGCCAAGCGGTGGCGGATCAACATGATCTGGAAGTGACGACAATCGTGTTGGTGAAGCCGGGGTCCATTCCGAAGACGTCCAGTGGAAAGATTCAACGGGCAGCCTGCCGGCAGGCATTCCTCGCGGGAGGACTCTCGTATGTCGGCATCAATCGAATCCGACCGGTGGCCGAGGCTTCGGCCGACTCGATATCGAATTCTGACCTATGCTCCTTGCCAGAGGAGGCGCGAAAACCATGGCTGGAATCTTATTTGGCGCGAACTATCGCGGCGCTGCTTGCACGCGACGACGCTCGAGTCGGCAATGAGCCTCTGAATCGGCTCGGTATTGATTCCTTGAAGGTGGTCGAGCTGCTGCATCATCTCGAAACCGTGTTTGGCGTCACCGTCCCGGTATCCTCGGTATTGGGCGGCGGCAAGGTGGCGGAGTTGGCCGACGAGATTCTCACTCGACTTGCGAGCGGGCCGCCAAATAGACCCGTTCCCGTGGAGCCGGACCAGCCGGATCAGAGTGAGTGCCGATCATATCCCGTCTCATATAATCAATTGGCGCTCTGGATCCACCATCAACTCGAACCGCTCAGCGCCGCAGCCAATGTGGCCGCGATTCTGCCGATTGCGGCCGAATTGGATTCACGGCTGCTGCGTGCCGCCCTGATCGAACTGGGGCGTCGCCATCCGATTCTCCGGACGACCTATGAATCAGGGCCGGGAGAGCCGTTGCAACGGGTGCATGAGGCCCTGCCGCCTGCCTGGCAAATGACCGATGCCGGGGATTGGACGTGGGAGGAGATTCGTACGAACGCAATGGCGGCGGCCGAGGCCCCGTTCGATTTGAATCAAGGGCCGGTGTGGCGGGCCCATTGCTTCCGCGGCCGCGAACAAAGCCTTCTCCTGCTGGCTGCCCACCATATCGCGGTCGACGGGATTTCGATGACGTGCCTGGTAAAGGACCTCCGGCATCTCTATCACACCATGCAGGCGGGCAAAGCCTCCCAATCCACAACGACGGCGACGCCATATCGCTCTTTTACGGCTTGGCAACGCGACATGCTGGCCGGTCCGCGAGGGGCCGAACTCGCTGCGTTTTGGCGGCGCCAGGTGGCGGAAGAATGGCCCGGCTATGAAGAGCTCTGCGATCGGCCGGGCGGAACGCGCGATGTGAGGCGCTATGCATGGCAGGCCTTCACGTTCGATGCCGCCATTGGGCGGCGTCTCCGGGATGTGGCGATGATCCATGGTCTGACGTTGTATGGTCTGCTGCTGAGCGCGCTCCAAATATTGCTGCACCGCTATACCGGGGAGAATGACATCGTGATCGCCTCTCCTGTGTCGGGCAGAAAGCGGGCGTTGTTTGCGGAAACGGTGGGTGACTGCGTCAACATTGTCTTGCTCAGACAGCGGGTGGACCCGGAAATGGCGGTTCATTCGCTGCTTCAACGGACTCAGCGCGGGATCCTGGATGCCTTGGAACATCAAGATTACCCATTTGTTCGCGTGATGGATGACTATAGGGCACGAAGAGGGACAGACCGATCCTCCAACGCCACCGTGTTGTTTGCCCTGCAGCAGTTCCGGTTGCTGTCCGATGCAGATCGGCAGATGGCGGGAGGCGCTTCATTTCCGGTTCGAGCGGATGGGTTCGGCGAGGACTGCTACGTCGTTCCCCAGCAGGGCGGACTGTTCCCGCTCAGCCTCGAAATTTCGGAGACCGCCGGTGAACTGAGCGGCTGCTTCGAATACGACGCGGAACGCTTTGAAGACGAAACCATTGCCCGTATGCAAAGGCACTACCGTCGAATCGTCGAAGGAATGCTGGGAGAGCTCAGCCGCCCGATTGACACGCTGGCCCTGATGGATGAGAAGGAGCGCCGCCGGCTGGTCTGTGACTTCAACGTACCGTCCTCGCCAGCGACTCCCTTTCTGAGTCTCACGCGACAGTTCGAATCCCAGGCGCGACAGACTCCCGAGGCTATCGCAGTTGTTCATGACGATAAGCGGATCTCCTACCGAGATCTGGAGAGCCAGGCGAACCGGCTTGCCCGGTATCTACGAGGACGCGGGGTCGGGCCTGAGGTGGTGGTGGGCATCTGTCTCGACCGATCCATCGACATGATTATCGGTTTGCTTGCAGTAATGAAAGCAGGAGGCGCCTATCTTCCGCTTGACCCGGAATATCCCATGAAGCGCCTCGAACAGATGCTGACGGATGCGGAGATCAGGGTTCTGTTGACCCATACCAGCCTCCTGGCGCGCTTGCCGTCGGCCCATCCTCATACGATCTGTCTGGATTCCGAATGGCCGGCCATTGAGAGGCTGTCCGATACGTTTCCAGATGAAGAAAGATATGAACATCAGCTCGCTTACGTGCTCTACACGTCCGGTACGAGCGGCAGGCCCAAAGGGGTCATGGTCGAGGAGCGCTCACTCGCCAACTATGTTGAGGCAATTGCGCGGCATATACGGCTGGGCCCCGACGACCGCGTCCTGCAGTTTGCTTCGATAGGCTTCGATACCGCCGCTGAAGAGATCTTCCCTTGTCTGACCAGGGGAGGCACGCTGGTGCTGCGGAATGTGTCGATGATGGATTCGATGGCCCGGTTTCTCGACACGTGCCGGCGCTGGGACATCAGCGTGCTGGATCTGCCGACGGCCCTATGGCATGAGCTGGTGGCGCGGATGGATCAGGAGCGGTTGGAATTACCCCCGGCCGTCAGAATCGTCATTCTTGGAGGAGAACGCGCGCTTCCCCATGCCGTCGCACGGTGGGGAGCTTTGGTGCGACCCCAGGTCCGTCTGGTGAACACCTATGGGCCGACTGAAGCCACCATTGCCGCGACGATCGGCGATGTATGGCCCGCAGGGCGATCGGAAGACGGAATGAAGGACATCTCCATCGGACGGCCGGTACTCGGTGTTCAGGTGTTTGTGCTCGATGCGAATTTACGAGCGGTTCCTATAGGAATGACCGGAGAACTCTATGTCGGCGGAATCGGTCTGGCCCGCGGATATAGAGGCAGACCGGATTTGACGGCAGCGCGGTTCATTACCGCGCCGCCTGATCTGGGTGTCGACACGCGGCTCTATCGCACCGGAGATCGCGCGCGATGGCGGCTAGACGGTTCCCTCGAATATCGCGGCCGAGGGGATCGGCAGGTGAAAATCCGCGGACATCGAATCGAGCTTGAGGAGATTGAATGCGTGCTCGCTTCCCATCCGGACCTGCTGCAGGCGGCGGTCGAAGTGCGGGAGGACATGCCGGGAGATAAACGACTCGTCGCCTTCATTGTTTCGCGTCCGGGCAGCAGTCTGGGCGTCGGCCGGCTCACGCAGGACTTGAAACACACACTGCCCCCTTACATGGTGCCCTCGACCTTCGTGGAGATGCCTGCGCTTCCGCGCACCGAGCATGGCAAACTGGACCGCAGGGCCCTGCACGTCGCCCGGGACAGCCGGGCGACGCACTATGATCTGACATCGGTCTACGTGCCGCCGCGCAATACGACCGAGGAAATGCTGGCGCAGATTTGGAGCGAGATCCTGTATGTGCGTGACGTGGGCATTCATGACAATTTCTTTGAACTCGGCGGAAATTCTCTCCTCGCAACTCAGCTCGTCTCGCGCATGCGGCCCTTATTCAAGCAGGAGGTGCCGCTGCGGTTGGTCTTTGAGGCGCCCACTATTGCCAACCTGTCACGCCTCATCGGCCGGTCCGAACCGCACGGTCCGAAGACCGATCTGCGTCCCATGTCGCATGTCTCCCGGACAGAGCCGCTGGCATTGTCATTTGCTCAAGAGCGGATGTGGTTTCTCTATCGAATGGCGCCGGACAGCTCGGCTTACAATATTCCCGCGAGCGTGCGGCTCCAAGGTCCTCTCAATAAGGATGCGCTCCGCCGCAGCGTGGCGGAGTTGGTCAGGCGGCATGAATCTCTGCGTACCACATTCAGGGAACTCGAGGGTCGGCCGGTACAGATTATTCACGCAACGCTCGCTCCTCTATGGGTGGAGGAGGATCTCCGGACCGTGTCTCGCAACGCCCGTGAGCGCGCGACGGCGGAATTGGCTACCGCTGAAGCCCGGCGGCCGTTCGACTTGCTGAGCGGACCGTTGTTGCGGGTGTTGCTTCTGCAACTGGAAGAGGAACAGCACGTCATCGTCCTCACGACGCACCATATTATTACCGATCAATGGTCGTATGGTGTCATCGCCCGAGAATTGGTGGATCAATACAATGCGTA
>DASSBQ010000334.1:0-5564 GCA_035698625.1 Nitrospiraceae bacterium | reverse complement strand
AGCAGGAGCCGCCGTCCATGCCTGCCATAGAAGACATAGTGACCTCCGGGGAGTCGAACGGCTCGCCCTCCGCTTTCATCGAATTGCTCGACATACGGACGGTTGGAGGGAAAACAGAAGGTATCCGGACGGGCGAGGATAGCGTGAATCGAATGCGCCGCTGGCATTTACTCTCGGATTTGACCGCTTCCGAGCACGACAAATTTGGAGCACGTAAGCTCTTCCAGCCCCATCGGGCCTCTGGCGTGCAGTCGCGATGTGCTGATGCCGATTTCGGCGCCCAGGCCGAATTGGTATCCATCATTGAGCCGGGTGGAGGCGTTCACCATGACGGCGCTGGCATCGACTTCACGGAGGAACCGCATGGATCGGACATAGTCGTTGGTCACGATTGATTCGGTGTGGCGCGACCCGTACTGGGCAATATGGTCGAGCGCCTCGTCCATGTTCTTTACGACTTTCACGGCAAGAATCAGTTCCAGGAATTCCCGGCCATAATCCTGCTCCGTGGCCGGCTTGGCCCGAGCACTGAGTTGGCAGGTTCTCGGGCAACCCCGCACTTCCACGCCGGCCTGTGCCAGTCTCTCAATAACGACGGGCAGCCACGTACGGGCGATACTCTGATGGACCAACAAGGTTTCCATGGCATTGCACGTGGACGGCCGCTGAATCTTGGCGTTGAGACACAATTTCTCCGCCATGGCCGGATCGGAGTCGGCATCGACGTAGATATGACAGACTCCTTGATCGTGTTTGATGACCGGGATGGTCGAACATTCGGCAACCGTGTTCATGAGCGATGCTCCGCCCCGCGGAATAATGACATCGACGTACCGATCTTGCTTCAACAAGATCCGGACGATCTCGCGCTCGGGACGATCAATCAAATTAACGGCATCCTGCGGCACCCCGGACTTCTCGGCCGCTTCCGCCAAGATCTGCGCGATAATGCGATTGGATTGCAGCGCCTCTGATCCCCCCCGTAATACACACACATTGCCTGATTTGAGACAAAGAGCGACGGAATCCGCCGTGACATTGGGACGTGATTCGTAAATGATCCCGATCACGCCGATCGGCGCACGCATGCGGCCTACCTGCATTCCATTGGGCCTCGTCCACATCTTGGGAGCAACGCCAAGGGGATCCGGCAACTTCGCAATATCCCTGATGCCGGCCGCCATCGTCGCAACACGGTCCTTCGTCAAACGAAGTCGATCGGCCATAGCCGAGCGATCAAGACGCGATTCAAATGCCTCAAGGTCCTTTTCATTCGCAGCAAGGATCTCATCCGTTCGATTGTCCAACCCCTCGGCCATCGCCAACAGCGCTTGATTCTTCAACAGCGAAGGAAGAACAGCAGTTCGCCCCGCGGCAGCTTTTGCCTTGGAGACGATCGATACAACATAGTCTTCGGTCGAAATGATCTCTTCGCCGCGGTCCTGCTCGTCTGTTTTTGCAGTCATGTCAGCCATGGACGTTCACCGGACCTTCACCCCCATTGTACCCAGCATGGAGCCCGGTTCGTATGAAATCTCCATAAAGTCCGGCGGCTTCTTCGCCCAGCAAAGAATACTGTGCCGTTCAGATCCGGGTCAAGGGTTGGGTGACGTGCTCTGAATGGGAGAACCACCGGCAGGAGCGATCGGCATTACCGGCGGCGCCTGGCCGGGAAAAGCCATCTGTGAGGGAAGCGATTGCATAGACGGAACAGCCGGGGACATCCCCATTCCCATCGGCGAAGCCAGCAAGGACAAGGATGAGGGATTCGGATGCTGGAACATCCAATCCTTGTAAGTCTTGCGACCTTCGAAATGGCGCACCTGGAGAGGGAAGTCTCGTTCCTTGATCGGCTTTCCCTTGTCCTTGCTTCGAACCCCCATGATGCCGCCGGTTGGAGCGCGAATATATTCCCAGTCTCCGCCGGACATGGGATCACTGTATACCTTCCGCAGATAGGGCTTGGGCAAGCGCGTGAGTTCGGCGAGCGATTGCGGATAGACCTCCATCGGCACCATCCGTCCTGCTTTCATCGTGGCGGAATAAATGGCCAGCGCATTTTGAATCTCCATGCCTTTGGCCAGCAGATCGGCTTCTTTCTCCCGCTGCACGATCATTTTCCAATGCTTTCCCACCGCGGATAACGTGATACCGATTAAGACAATCGAGAACATGACCATCAAATATGTCACGCCCCGAGAATCCAGAATGGTTGGTCGGGATTGCATCACCACATTCGTGAGGTAACGAAACACTTGGTCTAATGAACGGCTCAGAAGGCCGGGCTACCGGCGGCGGTCAGTTTTGCGGAGTTCCGGTGAGAGGTTCCTGCGTAACTTGCACCTCCTGGACCAGACGCGAGCCGAGATGCTGAAGCGTCACTCGATCCGAGCGAACGGACCGCACAATAACTTCCTTCTCAATCGTATCGCCCGCATGCACGACGTGGAGCTCATCATCCCGAACCAACACAGCCAGGTCCTTCTGCCTGCTGCTCTTCACACCGCCGAAGCGAAAAAATCCAAGATACCGGAATTGATTCAATTCGGCGGCGGCGGCAAGCCTGCGCTCTTCAGCCGGTGTCGGCAATCTTTGTTCGGGAGCCACGTCTTGAGCGACCGCCTTATCCATGGAGCCCTTGCCTGACAATGAGGCGAAAATGTTTCGTGGCGTGGCAAAACTGGCCTCTCGCTGTCCGCTGGCCGCAGTGAGAAGGTCAAGATTAACATGCAGCCCGCCTGCAGTAGCCGCGGGCGACCGAGGGCCCGTCACGACTCCCCCGGTTGTATTCTTCAACGGCATACGCGCCGGCTCTTCGGAATACAGCAATTGCCATCCGAGCAGGCAAACCCAGACCAGTCCTAGACCGACAAGCAGGACCAGTCGTTTACGATTGGCTGTTTCCATCGGATTCCAGATTCAGAGCCCGCACGGACTCGCCCCGAAGATACGTCGCGATTCGAATACTGAACGTCAGCGTGGGATCTTGAAGATTCACCGAACGGATCAAATTGAGATCTTCAATGAACAATAACTCCTGCGCCGTTTCCAGGTTGTAGAGGAATTTCCGCAAATCTTCATAGCGGCCGGTCACGGTCCCTTGCAGAACGGCCTTGGTTGCATCGGGGATTTCAGTCCGCTCAGTCCTATAAGAGAGAGCCGGCAAGGTAATGTGGTCCCGTTTCGCCTCATCCGTCACCCCGAGCGCCAGCGGAGCAAAATCTCTCACCAATGGAAAGACGGCCCATACCTGCCGTAGATCTTCCTTGGTTTTCATGGCTTCCTTGTGTCGCGCCAGTTGAAGTCTGGCGGACATCCAAGCCGTCTCCAACTGCTGCCGCTTCCGCTCGGCCGGTTCCAGCACGGTGGTATGTACGAGATACGCCGCCGCCAGAACACAAGCGGCCAGTATCAAGAAAGGGAACAATGGCGCGTACGGCTTTCGAAGATATTCGTGCAATCGATGGGTCATGAGGAATGACTCTTGTAGCGTAGGGAGAGGTCGAATTCGACCAAGCCGTTGCCTGCATCCCGATGTTGTCCCAGCACGGGGTCTTTGAACCGAGCGTGATCCTGAAACATGATGGTCAGCGCAGTCACATCCTCCAGATTCAAGGCCGACCCGGTGAGATGCACCACGGAATTCGCCGGATCGAGCCGGATACTATTGACGGCGATGCGAGGAGGGATGGATTGTTCGAGTTCAGTGAGGAAGCGCGTCCAGGAGAAACCCCGTTTTGCAATCAATTGATTGGCAAAGGCCACCTCTTTGGGAAGCATCTGTATGGCGGAATCTGACAAGTCAATTCCCTGGCGGGCCACCTTCGCCGACAACTCCCGGTCCTGCTCCTGCACTCGAGCAAGGGTCGCCGTCATGGTTTCGATCTCTTGCCGTATATCCCAGGCTTCGCGCAACTCCCACAACATGACCAGGCAGAGCGCCGCCGAGACCGTTACAATGAGCGCTCGGGCTGGGCCGATATACCACCGATACCTTCCACTAAGATTGAGGACGAACAGCCGGTCTCGTGGTGCCGACATCCCTACACGGGACAGCGTCCGCTGAATCCCTATCGCCGCCGCCGCCAGTCGCATAGCCATCGGTTAGAGTACTCCCGCCATCGCCGGAAGCGCCGTGAGAGATTGCCCGCCGGTGAATTCTCCCCGCCCGCAGCAGAGATCTTCCCATCCCAGTTCTTTCACCGTCACGCCGAGTTCCTTCGCGAGTTTTTCACTCAACCCGTGATGACGGCCGTCATCTCCTACCAGCACGATGTTCGACACCGCCAAAGAAGGATGATGCTGCTGACAGGCGTACATGGATGCCGCACATTCCTCGATGACTTTGTCGGCCCACGGTGACCCGGCTCCCCCGCCATGAAGATGCCCTCCGCCTACCCCCTGTAACTTCGTGCGCAAGAACACGAGATGGCCCTTCTGAAACACCAAGGCCGTGAATCCTCCATCCGACACATTCACACAGAGAAAATCCGTGGTCAGGCGGGCGACCCCGCCCGAAGCACGAACCCATAGATTGAACAACGTCAGGCTGGATACTTCCACCTGCTGTGGAAGCAAGCCCACCGCTTCGCAGACCGATTCATACTGTTCGAGCACCGATTCTTGCGCCACAATCGCCAGCACGGTATTCGGCGTCCCGGTCACACGTTCGGCTCGTGGTAGGACTTGAAAGCATACCTTTGCCCCTGTCAAGGGCAAGAGCTGTTCCTGTCCCAATCGCCACCGAATCAAGGCTTCACGCTCTTCATGCCGGACCGGCAATTCCTGAAGGTGCAGAACCGCCAAACGAACGGCCAGATCCGGCAGAATGAGTGTTGCGGCGCGGGGAAGTCCGGCCGGAAAATCGCGTCTGCCGCTCCCCACAGGCTTTGAAGGATCAGCCAACCCCCGGATACAATCCCGAAGGCTTTCCGGATTGATCACATTGGGTTCAAGCGGCGATAATCGGATCACGCCCTCGGGCAACGGCGCGATTCGGCTTCGGTATCGAGCGCGCCCCCTCCAATCTCGATGCACTTCGGCCCATGCGACGTCACAAGGACCGATCTTCACACAATAATGCGGCCGTCGATGAACCCATCCCCACATGTCAACGTTCCTCGCTGAAGGTCACCCGGTTGATCTCGCGCAGTGTGGTGTCTCCGCTCAGCACCTTCTTCAGCGCGGACTGCCGCAAGGTAATCATGCCGTCCGTGACCGCGCGATACCGAATCTCCGACAAGGCGCGATCGGCTAGAATCATTTCTTTGATCTCGTCGGTGAGATCGAGAAATTCGGTGATGCATTTGCGGCCTCGATACCCCGTATCGTGACATTCCTGGCAGCCTTGCCCTTCATGGAACACCGCATTCTTATACTGTTCATATTCCAGGCCGGATTCTTCGGCCAGAGCCTTGTCCAATTTCACCTGATGCCGGCAGTTCGGACAAATAATGCGGATCAACCGCTGTGCGAGCACACATGTCAGCGCGGCCAGGAAATTGTAGGAGTCGATGCCCATGGAGGCAAAACGTCCGATCACATCAAACACGTTGTTCGCATGG
>DASSBQ010000333.1:0-4007 GCA_035698625.1 Nitrospiraceae bacterium | reverse complement strand
CGGCCGTTTGTGGCTTGACATGTCCGACGTCATTGACGTCGGCAAACTCCAGGCGATGAGGAGCAGGCGGATTCCCGGGCAGCGGTTTCTTGACGACCAGTGTTTCAGGATCGGCCGGACCGAACGGCGCAAGAGTGGCCTCTGTCCCCAGACTGCATCCTCCACCGGTGAGACAAATGGCCGCCAGAACAACCGATCCGCCGGCCGCCGCACACCGTCCGCTGATCATCCTCACCTTGCCGTCAAAAATAGTGGCTCGCACGATCATCTCCATGCTCGACAACGGCAACCGCTTCGGGCTTTAGGCCAGCGCAAGCTTGCCCGCAATGCCGATCGCGACCTTTGATACCTGGGCCGCGGCCTTCAGGACGGCAGCTCGCTTCTTGCGATCGGCAGCATCCATGGCCGCCTTTTTCAACAACTCCCTGTATTTGGCCACGTCATCTTGGTCGAAGGACACCATGCCGGCTATCGTTTGATTGTTGAATGTGTTGGCCAACTGAACGTGGAGGTTCGAGATCTCCGCCGCATAGATGCCGCGGCGCAAGGGATCGTTCCGATAGGTTTCGAATTTCTTGCGCAATACCTCTACCGCTTCCAACAAGGCCTTCTGCCGCACCTTGACTTCTTCCTGAGCGGCCACAGCGAACTCAACGGCGCCGAGTTGATCAACCAGCGATGTCGCCTCGTCACGGGCATGCTCGACATTGACGGCCAAGGCCTCGATCTCTGTCGCCGTGCTTTCGGCGCTCTCCATCACCTGCTTGATCAGGTTGTCGTTATCTCTGAGGAAGCTGACGACCCCCGCTAGACTGGTGTCGATGGCCATTGGGCGTCTCCTTTACCGGACATCGACCTTCTTGAGCCGATCCAGCAGACCCACGAAATCCGCCGTGAAGGTGTGGGCGCTTTCCAGCGCCCGCGCGCGGAAGATTCCGGCGCCGACGACTTCTTCAAGTGCATCGTTCACCGACCGGGAATTGTCCAGAACCTGCATTATCCGTTCAGAGCGTCGCGGGGACTGATCAAGGATGGCGCCGATCAATTCCGGATCGACGGAAGCGAGAGCCGTCTTGCCGGCAAACCGCTGCAGTTCGGCGTGCAACGTCGCGACGTCTTTCCAGGAATCATTGAGGGCGTTCGCCGTGTCCCGCAGCGCGCAGAAATCTTCCTCGAATTGATCCCATACTTTCCTTTCCAGCCCTTGATATTCGGCCAAGTAGAGGCCGCCGACCAGATACGCAGCCGCATAGGCCGCTTCGCCTTGTTTCGCGGCGATGTTGCGATACGACGACACCACGAATTGATGCTTGGCTTCTTGCATCCGCAGGGACTTAAAGCTCTCATGGAGCAAGGTTCTCGCTTCCTCCAACCGTTTGATGCGGTCTTCCGTCTCTTTCTGAAATGCGTCGACATTGGTCTGAGCCGCGTCGATCTTTCCCCCTTCGGCCTGGATCAGATCGCGGACAGCTCGGCTATGTATCGAATGGCAGCCGATCGCCGACAACACGAGAAGACAGGAAACGAAGGCTAACCAGCGATGAATCGCCATCGGGCTTCTCCTTGGGCGCGGAACGAATGGTTCAGTGCCGCAACGTGCTGGCAGCGTCCGCCAGAGACTGCACTTGCGCCTGATCCAACGTGACATCGATGTCCAGGTAATGTTTGATCATCGCGTTGATGCGGCGCAACGCCTCGACATTGGTCTGGTACTTATCGAATACCGTCATGTCGGCTGAGGTGTCGCCGGCTTCTTTGTCGACTTTCTGATCCACCCGCGCGACCAGTTGCGGAAGTTCTTGCAACAATGCGTCCATTGTCTTCGTCCCGGCCCGAAACACGGGCTGTCCGTTCATGCCTTTTCGCTCGGGCAGTTGCTGCAACCGCATGTCGTTGATGAGGCTTACCACGTCATGGCCGAGCGTTTCCGCATCGTCCTGCGCGAGCTGGCCGTCCGGGACATCGGCCAATTTGGGATCAGTGGTCGCCCACTGCACGGCAAGATCGAGCTTGAGGCGGGTTTGGACGAACCGGTACCAGATCTGATGCCGCTGGTTGATGTTCTGAATCAATTCACGATACTGCGCCATCAACCGCTGATTCTCGACATACGCCTGATCCTTTGCGATCAAAGCTTGTTTGATTTCAGGAGGAGTGGTGCAGCCCGTCGCCAAGGTGAGCAGCACAAGGAGACCGACGACAACCTTCATAGGGAACCCTCCTCTGGTTATCACGGCTGTGCGATGCAAGGACGGCAATCGCAGCGAACTGTAGCGACGCATCCCAATGAAAGCAAGAAGAAAGATTTCAGCGCATCATACCGAGACAGTCGCTCCGGCAACAATGATGTCGAGCAGACAGATCCCGCGTGCATCCGCGTGCATGCGTCTAGGAGGTGGGGGCTGCTGAACTATGAATGCGGAACCATGAAAGAATAAACGATCGGGAATGAGGATCGAACCTCATTCATTCCGACAGCGTTCTACGCACTTCTTGCGCGGTTCTCGAATCGAGACCTGCTTGTTTCAATTCGTCCTCGGTCGCCGCCGAGATCCGGTCGACAGACCCGAAATGCCGAAGCAACTGATTGCGCCTGATTTCTCCGACTCCGATAATCTGATCGAGCCGGGAAGAAATGAGCGCCTTGCCCCGCAATTTCCGATGGTACGTGACGGCGAAACGATGGGCTTCATCGCGAATCCGTTGGAGCAAGTGAGTGAGCGGCGAGGTAGACCGAAGAATGATCGGATTTTTTCTCCCGGGAAGGAACATGCGCTCCTCCTTGTCTCCGCGGGCTTTCGCCAGGCCGATGATGGCGATGTGAGACTGCCCCACCTTCCGCAAGCCTTCCAGCGCCGCCGTCAGTTGTCCCAACCCGCCGTCGATGACGATCAAGTCGGGCAGGGAAAGATCTCCCGTGTGTCCGTATCGCCGTTCCACGACCTCCTGCATGCTGGCAAAGTCATTGGCGCCGGCCACCGTTTGGATGCGAAATCGGCGATAGTCGGATTTCTTCGCCTGCCCGTCCTCCCAGACGACCAGCGACGCCACTGATTCCTTGCCCATGATATTGGAGATGTCCATCGCTTCTATCCGGCGCGGCTGATTTCCCAACCGCAAGAGCCGTTTCAACTCCGCCGTCGCCTGCCGATCCAATTCCTCGTTCCGCAGATGATCCGCGATCGCCGCGGCGGCGTTCTCTTCCGCCAACCGGACCAATTGATGCTTCTGACCTCGCTCCGGCGCGACCACGCGCACGGTCTCTCCGCGCTTTTCCGTCAGCCACTGCTCGATAAGCGGCGCATCGGCCAGGTCCAACGGTACGAGCAGTTCCTTCGGAGGTTGTCCTTCTTTATTGTAGAATTGTTCGATCGCCGACCGGAGCAGTTCTTCGTCGCCGGCGTCCGCGGACTGCGGCCAGAAAAAATCCTTCCGCCCGATCAGTAGGCCGCTCCGCACGAACAAGATCTGAAGATCCACCGCTTCACCCTGGCGAGCCAGGCCCAGCACGTCTTGGTCGGTGGCGGTGGTTTGCGTAATGCGCTGCTTCTCCAAAGTCCGTTCAATCTTGAAGATGCGGTCCCGCAGGCGGGCCGCCTCCTCGAATTCTTCATGGTCCGCCGCCGATTCCATCTGGGCGCGCAACTCGCCGAGCAACTCACGGTCCCGCCCTTCGAGAAATTGTCTCGCCTGTTTGACGATCCGGTGATACTCGTCGCGCGTCTGGTTGCCGGTGCAAGGCGCCATGCACCGCTTGATTTCGAACTCAATACAGGCCCGAGCCGCCTTGCCGTCGATCTCGATGTCGCAGGTTGCCAGAGGAAAGACCCTGCGGATGACTTTCAACGTTTCACGCAATGCGCCGGCCGGAGTGTAGGGACCATAGTATAAGGCCCCGTCCTTTTGAACGCGGCGCACGATGGAGAAGCGCGGGAAATCCTCCTTGATCGGCAGGCGCAAGTATGGATACTGCTTGTCATCCCGGAGGACGACATTGAAGCGCGGGC
>DASSBQ010000332.1:0-3898 GCA_035698625.1 Nitrospiraceae bacterium | reverse complement strand
TTAAAGCCGGCGATCGGGTTGTTATTCCTTCGACGATCGCCTGCGGCTCATGCAGTTACTGCCGCGCCGGATACCAAGCGCAATGCGACCATGCCAACCCCAACGGGCCGCGAGCCGGGAGCGCATTTTTTGGAGGGCCGGCCGAGACCGGTCCCTTTCAAGGTTTGCAAGCGGAAAAGGCCCTGGTTCCGTTCGCGAATGTCGGGCTGGTCAAGTTGCCGGACGACGTGACGGATGATCAGGCTATTCTGTTGTCCGACATTTTCCCGACCGGCTATTTCGGCGCCGACCTGGCCGAAGTCAAGCAAGGCAACACCGTTGCCGTATTCGGCTGCGGGCCGGTCGGCCAGTTTGCCATCCTGAGCGCGCGACTCCGCGGAGCGGGACGTGTTCTCGCCATTGACAACATTCAATCCCGGCTGGATATGGCGCAAGCCCAAGGAGCGGAGACCATCAATTTCGATCTGGAAGATCCGGTGGACGCGCTGCTCCGGCTGACGGGCGGGATCGGCCCTGACCGAGCGATCGATGCGGTCGGCGTGGATGCCGTGGCGCCGTCGGATGGTCCGGCCCTGCGCAATACGGGTCCGCAGGCCGCGCAATTTGAAGCCGAGCGGCGGCAGGTCGCGCCGCGCTCCAATCCTCAGGACAAGAACTGGCAACCGGGAGATGCTCCATCACTGCCGCTCTCCTGGGCGGTGCAGGGATTGGCAAAGGCAGGTACGCTGGCGATCATCGGGGTCTATCCGCAGACGGCGCGGGTCTTTCCGATCGGCGCGGCTATGAACAAGAACCTGACCATCAACATGGGCAATTGTCACCATCGTCGCTATATCCCCATGCTCGTCGATTTAGTGGCGAACGGCACAGTGAATCCCGAGCAGGTATTGACCCAAACCGGCCCCCTCCATGCGGCGATCGATGCCTACAAGGCGTTCGATACGAGGCAGCCGGGCTGGATGAAAGTTAAGTTGGAACCGGAGACGGCTCTGAGCGGAGCGGTGCCGCGATAAGCGTCTTCAAGGGGTGGGATATGATCACGGAGCAAGGCCAATGGGAATCGGACTAACGGATCTTGGGACCCCGAAACAGGGGCCTCGTGACAGTCGGCGACTCTGGCCGGCGGGATTGTCTGTCGCGGCGCTCGTGGGACTGTTGAGCCTTCCTTGCGCCGCGACGACGGATCCCGTGCCGGCTCCACAGCCGGGACCGGGACCGACCGACCCGGTTCCCAAGCCTACCGAACCCAGGCCTGTGCCGCCGCTGCCCAGTCCGGCGCCGCCCGCGCCGGCTCCGGCGCCTGTGCCGAGCCCTATTCCACCGCCATGAACCGCGGCAACAGGCGAGCCAATCCAAGAAAGGAGCCGGACGAATGCGCGGCCCTGAGCCGACATACGAAGAGCTATTACGCATGGGATGGGCGTTGTTTTGGCGGGGAGTCGGCAGTTTTATCATCCTCTTGTTCGGGGTCAACATTCTGATCCTGTTCCTCGTGCCGGAACTGACGCGGACCGAGCCGTCATTCTGGGTTGCGGTGCTGCCGCTGGCGACGGTGACGGTGGTCTGCACTTTTCTTGTGATGCCCTTTGTCGCTCGCAAGTTGGTTCGAACGCCGTTTCGGGGATTTCATGTGCAGTTCGTACGCGATGAGACGCCGGACCACACCATGGGATGACCCTGCACATGAGACAACAGGCCACAGATCTTCTGCTTGAAACAATTCACCCGCTTTCCGAATCTCCCGCTGATTTGGATGGCTTGCTGGACTGTATCGGCCAGGCGCGGATCGCCCTGATCGGCGAGGCCTCGCACGGCACGCAGGAGTTCTATCGCTACCGGGCCATGTTGACGAAGCGGCTGATCGTCGAGAAGGGGTTCACCGCCGTCGCGGTGGAAGCCGATTGGCCGGACGCTCACCGAGTTCATCGCTACGTCACCGGACAGAGTCGTGACGTGACCGGCCTTGATGCCTTGGCCGACTTCACTCGATTTCCCCTGTGGATGTGGCGGAATACCGAAGTCCTGGGATTCGTCGCCTGGCTGCATGCCCATAACGCCGGGCTGCACCGCGACCAACCCCGGGTCGGATTCTATGGATTGGACCTTTATAGTCTCCATGCCTCTATTCACGCCGTGCTGACCTTCTTGGAGACAGCCGATCCTCAGGGGGCAAAGCGTGCACGCGAACGCTATTCCTGCTTCGACCATTTCGGGAGAGGATCGGAGGCAGGCTTCGATGCGATCGGCTTGGGCCTCTCCGCCGGGTGCGAAGAAGAGGCTATTTCTCAGTTGATCGAATTACGCCGGCTGGGTGCGCGGCCCTCGGCACATGACCAGGACTTCTCGCCCGATGAGATCTTCTTCGCGGAGCAGAATGCCAGGCTGATCAAGAATGCCGAGCGCTACTACCGCAACATGTTTCATGCCGTGTCATCGTGGAACCTACGCGATCACCACATGGCAGAGACCCTTGAAGCGTTAATTGCCCATCTCACTAAGCAGAGTGAGCAGCCGAAGATCGTTGTCTGGGAACATAATTCCCATCTCGGCGACGCCCGCGCGACGCAGATGGGGCATGCCGGAGAGGTCAATGTGGGGCAGTTGGTCCGCGAACGGCATGGAAGCGACGCGCGGCTGATCGGCTTTACCACGTATACCGGTACGGTGACGGCCGCTTCGGACTGGAACGGCGAGATGGAGCGCAAGTCGGTCCGGCCGGCTCTCCGCGACAGTTATGAGTCGTTGTTTCATGAGGTCGGCGTGCCGTCATTCTTCCTCTCATGGGATGACAACCGGGCCGCCGACTGTCTGCGGGAGCGGCGGCTTGAACGTGCGATCGGCGTCGTGTACCGTCCGGAGAGCGAACGGATCAGCCACTATTTTTATGCGAACCTGCCGGAGCAATTCGATGCGGTCATCCATCTGGATCGGACGACGGCGGTTACCCCACTCGACCGGCCGAGCGGCTGGGTCGACGCCGATGCTCCGGAGACATATCCAAGCGGGTTGTAACAACATGGCGCCGATGAATCCACGAGCCGGCTCGACAAGACAACGAGGCAGGTCGGACTCGTCACAGGCACCTCGAACGACACGCAAGAAGCGGAAGCAGAGAAGCGCCAGCGAGCTCGTCGAGCATGAAACGGAAGAAGCCAACAGGAGCATCCCTATTCCCTCCGAACGACGCAAGGTGGTTCGAAGCCGACCCTGCGTGGAGTAGAAATTCTTCCCAGTGAAAAAGGAGATACCCATGTACGCCATAACCAGCACGCCTCCGTATCGGGTTCAATCGTATGACCTGCACGGATTGAACGGCATTTCAGACAAGACCATGCAAACTCATTTTAAACTGTATGAAGGATACGTGAAGGAAACGAACAACTTGACAGAGCACATCAGGGATTTCTTGAAAGACGGCAAAGTCGATCAGGAAGAACTGCCCGCCTATTCGGAGTTAAAACGAAGGCTGGGGTTCGAGTATAACGGGATGGTCCTGCATGAATATTATTTCGACAATTTGAAATCCGGCGGATCCGGCGATCCTGTCGCGACGGGGCTCTTCCGGAAAGCGACGGACGAATGTTTTGGTTCATTCGAGACCTGGAAAGTGGACTTCGTCGGCGTAGGTAAAATGCGCGGAGTCGGATGGGCGATCTGCTATTTGAATCCGAACAACGGCCGCATCAGCAACCACTGGATCACCTTGCATGAGATCGGGAATGTCGCCGGGTTCACCCCGGTCCTGGTCATGGATGCGTGGGAACATGCGTTCATCCTGGACTACAAGCCGTCCGAGCGCGGCGCGTATATCGACGCCTTCTTCTCGAACATCGATTGGAAGACCGTGGATGAACGGCTGACCCTGAGCAAGGCGCCGGCGACGCCGGCGACGGTGTGA
>DASSBQ010000331.1:0-2556 GCA_035698625.1 Nitrospiraceae bacterium | reverse complement strand
TGCTCGCGGAACTGCACCGCGTCGGCGCCGAGCTGGAACGGTATCAATGGGAGGCCGCTGCAGGGGCGTCCGGCACGGACGATGCCGGCGCACAGTCGAAGACCGAACGGGAGGCCGCACTGCAGCAGCGGTTCAAAGAGCTCCAAGATAAGGCCGGCGAGTATGTGCTGGGCAATGAAATGGCGCTGCTCTATCAACGCCACGGCGCAGTCGGCCTGAATGCCTCCACCGGCAAGGACATCACCCGCTACGTCATCAATCTGCCGGCCAATCGCCTGCCGCTGTGGGCAGCCATGGAGGCTGACCGGATGGCCCACCCCGTATTGCGTGAATTCTATAAGGAACGCGGCGTCGTCATGGAAGAGCGCCGGTTGCGAACCGACGATAGCCCGACTGGTCTCCTGTACGAAGCGTTTACTTCAACGGCCTTTCAGGCTCATCCCTATGGGGTCCCGACGATTGGATGGGCGTCCGATATCCAATCATTGACCCCGGCGGCGGCTGAGGAATTTTTCAAGACGTATTATGGGCCCAACAACGCCACTGTGGCGATTGTCGGAGATATCAACCCAAAAGAAGTCATCACGCTGATGGAGCACACATTCGGAAAGATTCCCGCGGCTCCTTCGCTTCCGCCGATTATCACGCGCGAACCCCCTCAACGCGGAGAGCGCAGAGTCGAGGTGGAATTTGATGCGGAGCCGGCGTTAGCCATCGGCTATCACAAGCCCGGCCTGGGCCATCCTGACGATTTCGTGTTCGATGTCATTGATTCGGTCTTGACCGAGGGCACGACGTCGCGGCTGTACAGCAAGCTGGTCAAGGAGAAACGGCTTGCCGTATCGATCATGTCGGATACGAATTTCCCGGGCGTGCGTGCTCCGAATCTATTCGTCATTGCCGCGACTCCGCGCGCTCCTCATACCACGGCGGAAGTGGAGAAGGCGATTTTGGAGGAGATAGAACGGCTGAAGACCGAGCCGGTCTCGGCAAAGGAGTTGGAAAAAGTGCTGCATAATCTCGATGCAGATTTGGTGCGATCGCTACGCTCCAACAGCGGCCTGGCATCGCAGTTGTCGTTTTATCAGACCGTGGCGGGTGATTGGCGCTACATCGTCCAGGCACGGGACCGCATCGCCGCGGTGAGCGCCGATGATGTGCGACGGGTCGTGGGGCAGTATCTCACACGCGCGAACCGGACGGTCGGTGTGCTGGTCAAGAAGCCGGCCGATCGAAAGGTCGCCGCCAGCCGGATGAGCGAGGTGCGGCCATGAGGGGGTTGGGACGGAAGATGTTAAGTCTAGAGGGAGACATCGGAAGAGCGGAACGCCTCGTGGCCGGTCTCTTGACGGCGATGTTGCTGATCTTGGCCGCCATCCAATCGCCGGGTGTCATGGCGGAAGAGATCGCATTGGGCGATCCTCGCCAGATGCGGTTTCCTACGGTGGACTTCAATCCGCCGGAACCTGAGCGGGTCGTGCTGGACAACGGGATGGTGGTCTATTTGCTGGAAGATCACGAGCTTCCTCTGATTACGCTCAGTGCAATGATCCGCACCGGTACGTGGCTGGATCCTGCCGATAAGATAGGTCTCGCTGCTATGACGGGGGCCGTCATGCGAGCGGGCGGATCGACGCGCATGTCCGCCGACGAGGTCGATGACGAACTGGAACGGATGGCGGCCACCATTTCGATTTCGTTCGGAAAGGAATCAGGCTCGGCCTCGCTCGATGTCTTGAAAAGCGATTTCCCACGCGGGCTCAGAATTTTTGCCGATCTCGTGAGAGGCCCGGCGTTTGAGCCGAACAGAGTGGAACTCATCAGGATGCAGGCCATCGAAGGCATTCGCCGGCGGCAAGACCATCCCGGGTCGGTGGCCGCTCGTGAATTTGCCAAGCTGTTGTACGGCCAGACTCATCCGAGCGCCCGAGAAGCAACCGTCGAGTCGGTCAAGAGCATCACGCGCGACGATCTCGTGGCCTTTCATCGGATGACGGTGCAGCCCAACGGCATCATTCTGGGCGTGACGGGGGATTTCGACAAGGCTACCGTGTTGTCCATGCTGCAAGAGGTCTTCGGTGATTGGCCGAAGGGAACCGTGCCGACCCTCAGCATTCCGGATGTTCCGCCCGGAGATGCCTCGACGGCGGCCGTCCGGTTTATCAGTAAAGAGACCTCGCAAACCCATGTGCGTATGGGACATCTGTCGATCAAAGAAACCGATCCCGACTATGTGGCGCTGGCGATCGTCAACGATATTCTAGGAGGCGGGTCCTTCCGAAGCCGGCTCTTTAACGACGTCAGGACGAAGCGGGGCCTGGCCTATTCCGTCGGTAGCGCGTTTCGTGCCGGCTCGCATGGCCAGGGCGTCTGGTATATGCGGGCTGAAACCAAATTGCCTTCGACGCAGGAAGTGGTGAGCCGCTTCGTCGCGAACATCGAACGGCTGCGCCAGGAGCCGGTCACCGATGCAGAGCTGGAGGAGGCGAAGGAAGCCTATGTTAATTCCTTCGTGTTTTCTTTTACCAGCGCCGCCAGCATTGTCAGTCGTTTCAT
>DASSBQ010000330.1:0-3798 GCA_035698625.1 Nitrospiraceae bacterium | reverse complement strand
AGCGGACATGGTCATGATCCATGATCATCAACCGGTGGCCATGGTCGAGTATCGGACCCGCGGCTCCTGGCTGTGGCGTTGTAACCTGGATCTGGCACAGCCGCAGCGGCGGGCCTGGACGCTGCTGAGGCGGTACGTCTTGAAATACGATGCGGCCATCTTTACGTTATCGGATTTTGCCCAGCGCTTGCCGATTCCGAAATTTCTGATCTATCCGTCGCTCGATCCGTTGAGCCCGAAAAACCGGGAGATGACCCGAACAGAAATCAACCAGATCATCGACCGTCTGGGTATTCCGCGGACCAAGCCCATTTTGCTGCAAGTCGCCAGATTCGAGCGGTTCAAGGATCCGCTCGGCGCGATCCAGGCCTATCGCATCGTGAAGAAACACCACGACTGTCAATTAGTGCTGGCCGGCTCAGGCGTGATGCATGATCCGGAAGGCGAGGCGGTGCTGGCCGAACTGCGTGAGGCGGCCGGACGGGATCCGGATGTGCATCTGGTGCAGTTGCCGCCGGAAGCCGACTTGGAAATCAATGCGCTGCAGCGAATCGCCACCATCGTGCTGCAGAAATCGATCAAGGAGGGGTTCGGAGTGACCGTGTCGGAGGCCATGTGGAAAGGCAAGCCGGTTGTGGGAAGCACGGCGGGGGGGATTGCCGCCCAGATCATCGACGAGGTCACGGGCTATGTGGTGCATTCGGTTGAGGGGGCGGGATTTCGCATGCGTCATCTGCTGAACAATCCGGGGTTGATTACCCGCATGGGCGCCGCGGCGCGCGAGCATGTGCGCCGGAATTTCTTGATCACCAGGCAGCTGGCGGACTATCTCACTCTGTTGAAGATCATGCCGCCGCAGTGACGGGCCGCGCCGTGCGCGTGTGAACGCCGACTTCCGAGGAACGAAGGTGATCGAGGAGGAATTGACGACGGGGTCGGCGAGGCGACGCATGTTCCCAGCCATGAGTTCCAGAGTTCTGTGTTTTGCATTGTCGAAGCGGCGAGTCGACGTATCATGCGACCGGCGACCGATATGAGCGCGCCAATGTCGCGCGATCGTGGGCGGTACGGAGGTGAGAGATGCCGGACGAGCCGGTGCTGAGCGAGTCACCCGAGCAACCCCCAACCAAGCAAGCCGCAACGGCGGACGTCGTGGTCGGCATCCTGACCTTAAACAATGCGGCCACCATCGAGAATGTGGTGAAGAGCGCCATCGAAGGACTCAGGCAGTTCTTCTCGGGCGCGTCGGTCATGATCGTGAACTGCGATGGAGGGTCACAGGACGGCACTCCGGATATCATCGCACGACTCGCCGCGGGCCATGTTCCTGTGCGGGTCCTTCCCGTCGCCGCAGGGCGCTTTGCGAGCTTGGCCACGGATTCCGGTCTGTCGGGACGCGAGGAAGACGTCCGCAGCTTATGTGAAACCGCTCAAGCCCTCCAGGCAAAGATCCTCTTGATCCTGGAAGGAAATCTCCGGTCCCTCACCGCCCAATGGATTGAATTGCTGGGACGGCCCATTTACCAGGACGAGATGGATTATGTGGTGCCGCTCTTTCGGAGACACCGCTACGAAGGCACGTTGGTGACCAATCTGCTGTACCCGCTGATGCGCTCGCTGTACGGCAAGCGACTGCGGTATCCAAGCGGCGGAGGCTATGGCCTGTCCGGCAGGCTGGCCCGCGAACTGCTCAAGAAGCCATTCTGGTCTCAAGACGCGGCGCGCATCAGCCTGGACGGCTGGATGGCCACCGTCGCGCTCGCGGAAGAATACCAGGTCTGCCATGCATTTCTCGGCGTGAGGGATCAGGACTTGAGGTTGGCCTCGACCGACCTAGCCAACGTGCTGGCCTCTGCCGTGGGCGCGATCTTTCAATCAATGGAGGATTATGAGTCCGTCTGGGAGCAGCCCCATATACCGGTCGATGTGCCGCTTTACGGCGTGGTGGAATATGCGCCGCTCACCGGACCGGTTCACATCGCGCGCATGGTGAGCGGGGTGAGGCAGGGAGTACGCGATCTGTTGCCTCTTTGGGACGTGATTCTGTCTCCGGAGACCTTGGGCAATATTCTGGCGCTGGGCATCCAGGAGTCGGATGAATTTCATTTTCCATCCGATCTTTGGGTGCAGGTCATCTATGAATTCGCACTGGCCTATCATGATCAGGTGCTGCATCGAGAGCATATTTTGAAATCGCTGACGCCCTTGTATCTGGGCCGGACCGCCTCGTTCGTGCTCGACACCCAGCATGGCGATACTCAGCAAGTGGAGACGGCCGTCGAATCGTTATGCCGGCGTTTCGAAGCCATGAAGCCTTATCTTACGGACCGATGGAGGTGGCGTGATGAGTGATCTCTGGCGTGACACGATGGTAGCCGGATTCCGTGACACGGTTATGCAAATCCTCCTTGTGCTGCCCAGGCTCCTTGCGCTGGTCACGTTCCTGGTGTTGGGACTGGTGATGGCGTGGCTTGTCAAACTGTTGACCGTGCGGCTGCTGACGGCCTTCCGCTTTGACCGTCTCTGCGAGCGATTCGGATTAAATAAACCGTTGGCGCAGGCCGGCATTAAGCAGCCGGTCTCCATTGTCCTGAGCCGTGTGTTGTTCTGGATGGTCTTTCTTCTGTTCGCGTTCATGGGAGTGGACGCGGTCAATCTTCCGGCGACGGCGAATCTGATCAGCCAGATCGTGAGTTTTCTCCCGAATGTCCTGGCCGCGTCGCTGGTGCTGTTGATCGGCGTGCTCTCCGCAAATTTCTTTGCGGAGGCGGCCTTGATCGCGGCCGTGAACGCGCAGCTCCAGGAAGCCCGTATCGTATCAAGCCTGGTTCGCTGGGGCATTTTGCTGTTTACGTTCGCGATGGTGCTCACTCAATTGGGCATTGCGAAGGAGATCGTCATCGCGGCGTTCTCCATTACGTTCGGCGGAGTCGTCTTCGCGCTGGCCCTGGCCATTGGACTCGGCGCCCGGCATCTGATGCGTGACACCATCGAACGGCGTTTGGGGAAGCATAAGGAGGAAAAGTTCGATGAGCTGTCGCATTTGTGACGACAGGAAGAGCATATGGCTGATGGTCCAGCGGAACCCGCACCTCCGGTTTCTTTTAACGCTATCAACTCGTGAGATTCGGTCTTGTTCAACGATACGAATCCTGGCTACATGCTGAGAGACGGTTGAGATCATGAAAGGCGAGCGACAAACAAAAGCACGGAAAGAAGCGCCGGTTCCGGCGAAGGGGAAAAGAGCCGCCGGCCCCGCCCTGGAAGGCCGCCGCCGCGTCGTGATCGAACATGTCAGTCCGGAAATCGACGGAGGCCGGTTCCCGATCAAGCGAGTCGTCGGAGAATCCGTGGTGGTCGAGGCGGATGTCTTTGCGGACGGCCATGACGAAATCGCCGGCGCACTCCGCTATCGGGGCGAAGGAACGGACACATGGAGCGACGTGCCGCTCGTTTTGGTGGAGAATGATCGGTGGCGGGCGTCATTCGACGTGACGGAGCAAGGCATCTACTATTACACGGTGATCGCATGGGTGGATCACTTCCGTTCATGGCAACGGGATATGCGAAAGCGGGTTGCGGCCGGCCAGGACGTGACGGTGGACCTGATGATCGGCCGGGACCTCGTCAAGGCGGCGGCGCAAAACACGGCGGGGAACGATGGCGGCAGGCTCGCGGAGTTCGCCGCTTCGATGGAGAACGGCGGAGACCGGGAGCGGATCTTGGATCTCGCACTCGGCCAGAAGCTGACCGAGCTCATGACGGCTCACGCGGCACGTCCATGGCCGACTGTATACG
>DASSBQ010000329.1:0-6095 GCA_035698625.1 Nitrospiraceae bacterium | reverse complement strand
GTGCGAATGCCGATAAAGATACAGTCGTCCATTCGAACTTATTACAGTTTGTCTTAATGCTTGGATATGGTTTGAAACGAGGTCTCAAAGTGTTGGGCCCATCTGAATTGCACCCATTGGCGTGCGATAAGGTAATTATTCCTTTGCTGTGGCGAGGTGTTGTTTCGAAAAAACTTCAACCTAGGATGATCGGATCACTTAAAGAGACGAGATCACAGTTAGCTGAGTTATTGGGCAGTGAAGAATTGTTAGCTGTGCCAGATTGGTGGGACAACGCTGCTTCTAGAACGTCAAGCTGACCGGGGGGTGGCTTAAATATGGATAGATCAACGACACGATAGCGTTTCTCGAAGGAAGGCCTCACTGATCAGACTAGCTAGTATTGACCGCCATCGTTCTCCGGCCTGGGGCGGTATAGTGGTTGTGCACAGTCTTACGCCTGATCAAGTAATACGCGGTCCGATCTGAAAATGCTTCGGGAGGCTTCTCGCCGGTCTTGATCCATTCCTATATCGCCGCCGCTTTCGGCAGGCCGTAGGCCGCTTCGCATTCTTCGATCGCATACTCATTCAATCCCACCAGTGCGTCTTTGGTCCGTTCAGATCCCAGGATGACCGAGAATTGCCCGAGAGCTTCCGGAGTGGATTCATGACTGCTCTTCTTGACAGCTGGATGGTGCACGCCTAGACTCGCCTGAGAACTCTGAGAGGGAGCTTAGTATGCCCACAACCAAGAAACGTGCTCTAGAAATGATCAAGAAACTTCCCGAAAGAGCCACATGGGATGACATCATGTATGAGATCTACGTCCGAAAGAAGATCGAAGCAGGGATACAGGCGGCAAACGAAGGGAGAGTGGTGGAGCATGAAGAAGTAAAGAAGCGCTTCGTCAACAAATGACCCGACTGGAATGGACCGACCCCGCCATCGCCGGATCTTGAACATATCCACGATTACATTGCCCGAGATTCTCCTCAATATGCGGTTGCTTTGGTGGAGCGACTCATCACTTCGACTGAGAGAATCAAATCGTTTCCGAACGAAGCTCCGACCTTAGGCGAGATCCTTACTTCGGTATATTCATGAGAGACCCATGTCTTACTCCGTGCCACGTTTGATCAGATAATATGCCGTCCGATCTGCAAATGTCTCTGGCGGTTTTTCGCCGGTCTTGATCCATTCCCATATCGCGCTTGTTTTCGGCGGGCCGTACGCCGCTCCGCATTCTTCGATTGAATAGTCGTTCAATCCGGCCATTGCTTCTCTGATCCGTTCCGATCCCAGAATCACCGGAAACCGCTGGAGTATCTCCGGGCCCGCGCCCTGGCGAAACTCTTCCACGATGAGACGTCCGCCTGACAGCAGCCGGATGAGATTGCTCGTGGACTGGCGGACATCCACGGCGGCGATTCGCGAAGGAAGTGGGTCCAATTCAAGAAGCCGGCTGGTGATTTCCCCGGCAGGCGAGGTCAGGAACACGGGTTTAACGGCCTGTTCGAGCACGCCGAATGAAGCCATGATGGTCAGGCTCAGGACGATGAGGGGAGGAACAAGGCGGCGGTAAAACGTGATACCGTACAGCACTACGACGAAGACTGCAAAAAACAATCCGCCGGCAAGTATGGTGTTGTCCATTCGCAGACCGGCGGCGGCAACGATGACACCTGCGCTCGCGCCTACGATGAGGACCCATCGGACCAACCGCTCCAGCAAAAAGGCTGTGGTATTGCTGCGAACGGAGTGTGCCAGCAAGTCGGCGAGCAGCACGGCGGTCAGCGGATAGGTGGGAAGTAAATAGCGGGACCGCATCAGATTCCCAAACGAAAAAATCACAACATTGACGAACAACCATCCGAGGACGAACCAGACCAACGGTTTGCGGCGCTCCACATAGCCGGCGAACAAGTTGCGTTGAGCCGACAGTGCAATGCCGAACACGGCCAGCCAGGGTGCGAAAAACCGTAAAGGCGTCAGCAGATACAGAGCCACATTGGAGAAAACCAGCGTATGGGCGCCCTCGAGTCGGTCGCCGACCTGGTCCTCGAGTAATGTCGAAATCGCTACGCTGCCTTGCAAGAGCGTGGACATCACGAACCAGGACAAGGGAATCAGCAGCCCCGCTGCCAGCCACCCTTTATGCAGGATCGGGACGCTCGAACGATCCGCCAGAGGTCCGAATCGAACGAATCCCCATATGAACAGCATTAATACCATCGCCAGCATCCCTTTGGTCGCAATGGCGAGGCCCGCCCCGACGTACATCAGGGCATACCAGCGGGGCTCGCGCCGTTGCTGGAATAGAATTGCGACGGCGCCCCAGAGGCTCACGGTCATGAAGAGGCATTGCAACATGTCCGGTGTCGCCTTTGTCGCCGACTCCATGAATTGAATGTTGGAGCCGAGGATGGCGGCTGCGAGGATAGCGGTTGCTTTGTCCCCCGTTGCCGATCGAGCCATGCGATACGTCGCCCAGAGCACCGCGCCGCCGGCTAACAAGAACGGCAGGCGCGATGAAACCAGCCCGATGCCGAGCGCCGCATAGCTCGTCGCCAGTACCCAATAGGTGACAATCGGTTTGCGAAACCGGACAGAGCCGTCCGGATAGCGTGGCGTCAAATAGTCCCCGCTGCGGATCATCTCGATCGCGGAATTCGTGTACCAGCCTTCGTCGAAATGATAACGAGACAGGAGCGGCAATGAGCCGAGCAGTGAAGCAAGGAAAATCCCGATGACAACGGTCAGAATGGGGAATCGAACGGCGGAAGCATGGCCGTCTTCTG
Source organism: Nitrospiraceae bacterium (assembly GCA_035698625.1). GTDB lineage: Bacteria > Nitrospirota > Nitrospiria > Nitrospirales > Nitrospiraceae > DASSBQ01. The sequence goes on along the minus strand of DASSBQ010000329.1, from coordinate 3,316 downwards.
AAGGTTCCATGAATGGACGATCGAGGGGACGTTGCGGTATCACGGCGAGAAAGTCGCACAGGCGGGAAGCAAGTGGCAAGTCTCAGTTGTAATGTGGAAGGAATTGCGATCAGGGACGGAAGGCCGTCGCCGCCGGATGTGCTGTGTTGAAGAATGTCCGGGCTAAGCGTACAGGCGGGTGACGATCTCCGTCGTGTTGAACAACATCATGTCCTGGCGAGTGTAGACAGCGTGCCCGTAATAGTGATCGCGGACATTGGTCGAACCTGTGCAATCTTTGTAATCCACCAGTGCGCATTGTCCCTCGCTGGGGCATCGCACCGCGCGCCGCGCGCATTCCACCCACCGCTCGAATCCGTCGTATGGCTCGGTCATTTCCCAAATCCCTTTGTTGAATGCCTTGGCTGCCTCCGAGGGCGGGATCGCGTCGGTCCCGGCCACGGCGAGTTGCTGGACATAATCGCCTCCCCAGGCGATCGGCATTTCCATCGTGATCTGGGGAAGTTCCATCTTCGAGAGCCAAGTCTTTCCGTCGGTGCGGAGAGTTCGATGGTTCACGATGTGCAGCAGCTTGCCGATGCCGGAGGGATCCCACCCGTATCGGACCGGCGTGCCGAATGTGACGACATCCAAAGCCGCCCCGTTCAGAAGCGTCCCGGACGCCAGCAAAGGATCGATCCGCCGGAGGAGCGCGCGGAGGTCGGTGTTGCTTCCGCCTTCCGCATAAGCAGTCAGGATCTCGAACAGCTTTCTTCGGCCGGTAATCGGTGAGGAACAGAGCAGGTTGGACGCGAGCGCGGCGACCAATCCGGCTTGTCCATGAGCCTGGACGAGCAGGCGGTCGCCGGAGCCGAGCCCGTGAGCAGCCACGAAATCCGAGAGCCGGCTCAACAACCGACAGGCGGCGATTGCGCGACCCAGATGATGATTCTCACCGGACCACAGTTCGCGAGCGCAAAGAACCGGTCTTGAAGACTTTTGATTCACCGCCTTGTCGAAAAGGCCAACATAGGCGGCGGTGAAGTTGCCGGCATCGCCGAGCTGCTGATCGAGGAGCGATCTGGTGGCCTCATCGTTCGGCAGCGGTGGCGTCAGGCCGCCCGGGAGCGGCGTAATCCCGTTGTCGCCTTCCCGCATGAATGACAGCAGCGAATCCAAGCCTGAAATCCCCCGAGAATAGCCGCGCTTGAGTCCACCGGCATCGTCGAGACGCTGGAACCCGAACACATCCGTCCCGAGGAGCGAGCCATGCAAAAAGAGAACAATGCGAACGCCGGCTTCAGTCAATCGGCGGCCGAGAGTTCCCATAGTCTCGTTCCAGGCCGGTGTTCCGGCCGTCGAGACCGTACCCAATTCCCTGTACAGCAGGCGGTCGCCGGGATTCTTGCGAGACAGCTCGTCATGGTGAAAATTGTTTTCGATCGGCATGCATTGCTTTCATACCCCGAGCGCAGGCCGAACTTCAACCAGGTAAACGCGGCGTCTGGAGCTGAGAAAGTCGCTCGTCAGCGGGCGGTCGCGGCCGGGGGTGGACCTTGAAGGGGATTTGCAAGAGGCGGATGCGCGGGCATGACAGCGGTGGCGGAACAGGTCTTTTGAGCTTCATCGAGCCGTCGGTCCACGATCTTCACGCCCTGCAAATATTCCTGAACCAATTCTTCCCGGACCACTTCGATGTCCTGCTCGGGCTCGCGCCCGGTTCGTTCTCGGATTCGATCGGTCGCACGTTCTTTAACCAGCACCCGAATTTGTTTCGCCAGATCGGCTCGCGCAGCAAGTTCGGAAACCCGCTGGCAGACCAATTTCCCTTTGGAGAGGTCCCCTTGGCCATGGCCAATAAGAGTATTCGGCTCGACCTGGTCACGCAGCTCGTCGGGACGGAGGCTGGAAGAAGAATGCGACACATCGGGCCGGCCGCCGCTGAATTGGCCGGATGAGTGGCCGGATTTCTCCAAGCCCTGAAATGCTTCATCGGCATGTTGTTGAACAGCCGTCTGGTCTGCCGGGAAATCATTGGCCAAGGCGGGTACAGCCGCCGAAACGGCGCCGGCCAAGGTCAAGGCGCGGAACCAGTTTCTTCCCCGTGGCCGCCGATCCATCATTCTTCGGTTCCTCCGTTCAAGGCTCCCGGAGATCCCGGCCCCGATCGCTGCGGCCATCGCTGGGATTGCCGGCCGTCTTGCGGATCGTCTCGCGGCGAGTAGATCTGCGGACCGTTCTCAAGCCGGCGAGTGGCCGGCGGGAGGCCAGTCGATGGATCAGCGGGCCTGCTGTCAGGCGACTCGGATGCCGCCGGCGGGCGTGGAACCACTTGATAGCTCGGCATGCGCGGGAGAAATGGCACAGTATGAGGCACGGGCGGAGTCGGGGGTCTTGGTGGGGCCGGCGGCTGCTTGGTTACCGCTTGTTCCACGGCATACAGATGGGGATTGTCGGGATTCAATTGTCTCGCTTCAGCGATTAAGGCCTGCACACGAGGTAGGCCGCCGTTCGAGGCATATGGAGAGGCCAGAAATCGCGACACGATCCAATCGGTCCAGGCTTGGGCCACCATGGCATTGGATTGTGCCCGGCTCAGCAACTGCTCGCGCCGGCTGCTGGATGTCCGCACTTGCTCGGAGGTGGTCGCGGTTGCCAAGGCCCGATTGGCTGCGTTCAACTCCAGATGAAGCTGGTCGACCTCCTGTTGAAGGGCCAGCAGTTCCCCGCGTGCTTCTTCATGTTGCTTGACCGCTGCCAGCGCCTGGACCACTTCATCGGTATCGACCTGTGCCGTTAACGTCACATGAACGACGATGGTCTGATGATCCAAACGGAGGGCGGCTTTCTGGTTCAGAATCAGGACGACTCCCGCCGTATAGCTGCGGATTTCGTCCTGCGTGATATCCAAATCCCTCACAACCGTGATGCTTTCCAGGTAGGACGCCACCTGCTCCAGCGCATTGCGTTTGGCCTGTTCCATTGCCAATCGAACTCCATCTTCCTTGCTGTCCCGATCGCCCAGACGATATTCTCCTTCAGCGGTGATGGTACGCACGTCAGCAAAAAGGCGTTCAGGCGGCATAGCAAAGAGGAACAATGATGCGAAGCAGACCAGACTTCTAACAGCGATATTGCTCGGGAGAAGGGCTAGAGGGCATGACGGCCGGGGCTGGATCATTCTTTTCAGACGAATTCCGCCATTCTGTCATCGCGGCGGTTATACGACGGATCGTCGTTGCCAGGCTCTTGTGAGAATAACACTGATCTGCAATCCGCGCCAGGCATTGCTCTGATCACCCGCGAGGCGTCTTGCCTTGGCGGAAAATGGCATGGT